>JAURGA010000046.1 GCA_030834095.1 Candidatus Nanopelagicales bacterium
GACAATTGGGTTGTAGATCTTCGTGATAAGGATGTTTGGGCTAAATCTCATCTCCTTGGAACTATGAACTTCGGGGTTTCGGGTTCCTTTGCTACTTATCTCGGCTGGCTATTTCCTTACGACAAAGAACTTATCTTGATTTCAAATAAGGCAAGTGATTTTTCGCTTGCACAACGCGAACTTGTCCGAATCGGCATCGATCGACCTGCTGCAAGTTACCTAGGTGAGATAGCTGACTTTAGCGACCTGACTACTACTGAGGTTGTTGAATTTAAAGATGTCCCACAGGCGCTTACAGATTCTGAAATAGTTGTCCTTGATGTTCGGCGCAATAGCGAACGAGAGGCTTCTCATGTTGCAGGAAGCCAACACATCCCACTTCATGAACTCTCTGTTCGAATGAGCGAGCTCTCCAAAGAAAAAACCTATTGGGTGCATTGCGCAGGTGCATATCGTGCCTCGATTGCAACGAGCATTGTGCAGAATGCAGGATTTAAGGTTGTCCTAATCAATGAGTCTTATGACAAAGCTTTGGAGGTCAAAGGGCTTGTTACTACAACGGGCGCGATTGATCACAATCCGGTTGCTACATCTGACATCAAAGCAAAGAAATAGGGGTAAGCAATGGAAACCGTAACACCTCAAGAAGCCCTTGAAATGGTTAAAACAGGAGTTGCTTACGGAATTGATGTGCGAGAGATTGATGAATGGAATTCGGGACACTTCGAACTCTTCACTCTCAGTCCGCTAAGTGAATTCGAAAGTGCTTCACTTCCAACAGATAAGCCAATTATTTTTATCTGTCGCTCCGGGAATCGTTCTGGTAAAGCATGTAACGCTGTCGAACCAACTGGCCTAAAGGTTATGAATATGTCTGGTGGAATGTTGGCCTGGCAAGAGGCAGGACTTCCAATGTCAGCTGTAAATGGCACGCCACTAATTTCCTAATTCATGAAAATATTTTTTGGATTACTCCTAGGTGCAAGTGTTGGGGCAACTCTCGGATTAATTGGCGCTGGAGGCGCAATCCTTGCTGTTCCTGGATTAGTCGCCGTTCTTGGTCTTTCAGCTACGGCGGCAACCACTAGTTCAACAATCATTGTTGGATCAGCAGCTCTTGCTGGTGCATTGCGACGTCGCAATACTGGAACTGTTGATGTAAAAATCGGATTAACGTTTTCAGCCATAGGAATAGTTGGAACCTTTATCGGAACCTTTTTGCTTAGAGTTATTCCCGAGAATTTGATAATGATTGCATTTGCGGTGATCATGTTTGGCGCGGGATATGCAATGTGTTGCAGAGAAAACCCTGAACCAAAAGCTGAAAAACCAAAGTGGCAATTAGTTGTTATTGCAGCCACTTTCGTCGGAATTTTGACAGGTCTGTTTGGTATCGGTGGTGGATTCATGATCGTGCCAGCGCTCATACTTTTCTTGAGAGTCCCAACGAAGGTCGCCGCAGGAACATCATTAGTCGCAATCACCGCTAACTCTTTGCTTGCGTTCGTAATGAGATATGAATTCTGGGATCAAATCCCAGTCCTAGAAATTGCTGTGTTCACAGTTTCAGCAATTTCTGCCTCATTAATTCTCTCCCCTGTCGCAGCAAAGTTAAATGCGAAAATTCTGCAGAAGATTTTTTCAGTAATAATAGTTCTTGTCGCGATATATACCCTGGTAACCAATTTCAATTAACGAAATAGAAGAGTCGCCCGATAAGCCGGAATCGTTTGCCTATTCACTTCCCAATCGACCCGCAAGACGGCCATACAAACCTGAGCTGTAGTCATTCATTCCTTTGACTTCAACGCTCTTTCCCAAGCGGTGATACTTGTCCAAGATGCTATCTAAGGCTGCAACGCTAGATGGATCCCATATGTGGGCTTCTGAAAAATCAATAACAATATTTTCTGGATCATCGGTGTACTCAAATTGTGTAGTTAGGTCATTGCTGGAGGCAAAGAAGAGCTCGCCTTTAACTGTATAAAGAACTGCCCCAACTCCGTCCTGCTCGCCCACTGTGCGAGTTGTTTCTGCGAAGTGCGCTACACGTCTAGCAAACATAACCATCTCTAAGATAATTCCAACAATAACACCGATTGCAAGGTTGTGAGTCACGATAACAACTACAACGGTAGTCACCATTACAAAGGTCTCAGTCTTTGGCATCTGCTTCAATGTAGAAGGCAGCACGCTATGCCAGTTAAAAGTTCCAACTGAGACCATGATCATTACGGCAACTAGTGCTGCCATTGGAATAGTAGAAACTAGGTCGCCAAGCACAACAACTAGGAAGAGAAGTAGAACACCTGCCATAAAGGTACTTATTCTCGTTCTCGCGCCCGACCCCTTAACGTTAATCATCGTTTGGCCGATCATTGCGCATCCGCCCATGCCACCAAATATTCCAGAGATTACATTTCCGATTCCCTGAGCAAAGGATTCGCGGGTCTTAGCCGACTTTGTATCTGTGATCTCATCGACTAATTTGGCAGTCATAAGTGATTCAAGAAGTCCGACAAGTGCCATAGCTAAGGCATATGGAGCAATAATGCTGAATGTTGTCATATTCAAAGCCACATTTGGAATCAGTAGCTCGGGAAGGCTCTGTGGAAGCTCACCTTCATCACCCACTGTCTGAACATTAAGCCCCCAGAAAATAACAATTGCCGAAACAATCACAATTGCAACGAGAGGCGCAGGGATAACAGAAGTCAACTTTGGCATTACAACCATAATGACAAGCCCTATTGCCACTAAGGCATAAGCAGGGATGCTCACTCCAATTAAGTAAGGCATCTGAGCCAAGAAGATTATAATTGCAAGTGCATTAACAAACCCAACCATGACACTTCTTGGAATAAAACGCATCAACTTTGCAGCACCAAGTACTGCTAAAAGGATTTGAAAAATACCCGCAAGAACAACTGTTGCAAGAAAGAAATCTAAACCGTGATCCCGTGCAACTGGAGCGATGATGATGGCTACTGCTCCAGTAGCGGCGCTGATCATTGCAGGTCGCCCACCAATCACCGCAGTAGTTACCGCCATGATGAAGCTCGAAAATAGACCTAATCGGGGATCTACTCCTGCCAAAATGCTAAATGAAATCGCCTCAGGAATAAGCGCTAGCGCAACAACTAATCCAGCTAGGACCTCCTTGGTAAGGATTTTTGGATTTCGAAGGGCACTTCGGACTGATGGGCTATTGCGCTGCATGGGATTCCTGACCAACTAAATTCAATATTAATGAGATTGATGGCTCAACTTACCGTTTTGTATTTAGCCCACCTAATTGGGAGAAGAGTCGCCCTATAAGCCGGAGACATTAAAGAGCGTCGAACTCAGCCTTACGTGCAGCCATCCAAGAATCCATTTCCCCAGATTTCATGAGCTCCATCATTGCGCCCATCGCTTCCATGTGAGGGCCATCGTTTGCTCCTAACATTTGCTTACCGTGTTGCTGGCTTTGGGCTGCGAGGTCATCAAAAGTTTCGCCCGAAAAAACTTGCTCACAAGCACCACCGAGTTGATTACATGTCATTGATTTCATGACGCAATTATTGCAGATTACTTGTTTATGAAAGAAGAGTCGCCCTATTTCTTGCCCTAATTGCCCCAAGATTTACCCTAAAATACAAACAAAAGTTTGTTAGGTTTTGGTAAGACTTATAAAAAGTTTTAGCGCATAAAGGAGCAAGCCCCGCACATTTCTATGCGGGGCCTACACATTGTGAAGAAGAGTCGCCCTATAAGCCGGATTGCTTGGTTTGATATTAAGCTCTACAAGGTAAGATTCGAGTATGTCTAGTAAAAGGACCGAGAGCAAAAATCCGTCGAGAAAATCCGGACCTTTAAGTCGCGCCTCACGGTTTTTCTACA
>JAURGA010000049.1 GCA_030834095.1 Candidatus Nanopelagicales bacterium
GATGTAACAATCAAAAGGGCTATTAGGCCTGGAAACAATCTTCTTATGCGCGCCGCATAAAACTTTTTTAGATCTAATCCATTTGCACTTTCAATTGAATCCAAAATAAGTCTCGTAATCACATAACCTGAAATCACAAAGAAGAGATCGACGCCAAGAAAGCCACCTGGCATCCATGAAATCCCTAAGTGATAAAGAACAACGGCAAAAACTGCAAGAGCACGCAAACCATCAATTGCAGGAATATGAGTTGAAGAAATTGATGCGCGTTGCATCGAAATTACTTACGTTTTTTGGTTGTGCTCTTCTTTACAACTTTTCTAGCTGGTTTAGTTGCAGAGCTCTTAACTTCGGGTGTTGATGAGTTTCCGGCTGTAGCTGAACTTTTTCCATTATTGCGCACGAACGTCTTTTCTACTGGGCGGTTATTGGAATCAATGTTTGCATCGATATCGCCTTGCAGCGCCGCAAGTTTTTCAAAAGCCTGCTTCAACCTATTTCTGGTTTCCCCAATAGCTTGCTCTGCAGCATTAAGCGACTGAGTTTGAATTCTATAAAGACGCTCTGATTCAGAGATTGCACTTGTAAGCCAAGAGCGGAATTCGCCAACAGCAACTGTTGCTTCTGAAATGATTTTTTCAGCTTCGCGCTTCGCCGCGCTAGAAAGTGCATTTGCTTCGCGACGGCTTTCAGTTAATAAGTTTTCTGCGCTACGAGTTGCCTTTTCGTGTAGCTCTTGCGCTTCAGACTCTGCTGCAGCTAAATATTTACGACCGCGTGATTCTGCACCAGACAAGATTGCTTTTGCTTTGTTCTCTGAAGTTTCTAAACGCTCTTTCACAATTCTTGTAGTTTCAGCAACCATTTGTTCAGCTGATGCAGTTGCTCGTGACTCACGCTGTTGCGCTGTCTTGATTAGGCTCATTGCGGTCTCGCCCGCAAGAATTTCAAACTCTTCTTTGCTTAAACTTGTGATATCACGACGTGAGCGAAGATCTGCTAATTGAGTTTCAAGTTGGCGAATACGTTCAACCGCATTCTCAGTTGGGGCTGCAACAGTTTCTTCTTTAAACCCAACCCATGATCGGAATTTGTTATCAGCCATTTCCGCTCCTTGCTCTAATCAGTTATCTCGGCAGAGCCTATAACATTGGGCAGGGTGAGTGCCATGAGTGATTTCCCTTCCTGCCACGCTATTCATGAGCCTATAGTTGCGACATGAGCGAATCGATAAAGAGTTCAAAAGACCTTCTAGCGGAATTCATCAAGAACGGCAAAGAGATGATTTCATTAGCTAAGTCCATATCCGCAGAAGATATGAAGAAGTTTCCGATACCTGGCGAATGGTCTGCTGCTTATGTATTGCACCATATGTGCGATGGCGAGATGCACTTTGCAACCAGATACATAACTAACCTTGCAGACGTGACTCCTCACATTCTTCCGTTCAACGAAGATGTTTATTCAGATCGCTTGCAGTATGAGAAGCGTGATCCGTTCGCTTCAATGGCGGCAATCGAGGGTATTCAAATAGCTATGGCAAATATCTTTGGGGCGATTCCTGAAAGTGATTGGTCGCGAACTTCAATGCATCCAGAGAGTGGACTAATGACACTTACAGATTTATTTAAAATGGATACTCGCCACAGTAAGTCGCATGCCGGTCAACTTCAGCAGATAATCGATGCGCTTTAGTCGGCTTTACTTTTAAACATATTTGGAATATTTAGAATAGCTGGTGCGGGAGGCGGGACTTGAACCCGCACGTCCGAAGACACAAGTTCCTAAGACTTGCGTGTCTGCCATTTCACCACTCCCGCTGGAGAGATGAGAGAAGATTAAGGGAACTTAGGCAAAAGCGCCAAACTGAGATTAAAATAGGGGAAGAGAACCTAAACAAGGAGCCAAGATGTCACTAATACCAAGTCCTGCAGATAAGTTCACATTTGGTCTCTGGACTGTTGGTTGGCAAGCGCGTGATCCATTTGGAGATGCAACCCGCGGTGCATTAGATCCAGTTCGCAGCGTTACTGAATTAGCAGAGCGCGGTGCCTACGGTGTGACATTTCATGATGATGACTTAATTCCATTTGGTTCAAATGATTCTGACCGCAGTGCTCATATCGCTCGATTTACAAAAGCACTCGCAGATACCGGAATGAAAGTTCCGATGGCAACAACAAATTTGTTTACCCACCCAATCTTTAAAGATGGTGCACTGACTGCAAATGAACGCGACATCCGACGCTTTGCAATCTCTAAAGTTATGCGCAACATTGATTTAGCCGCAGAACTCGGCGCTGAAATTTATGTTTGCTGGGGCGGTCGTGAAGGTGCCGAATCTGATGCGGCAAAAGATGGCTACGTTGCGCTAGAACGCTATCGCGAAGGTTTCAATATTCTTGGGCAGTATGTAATCGATAAGGGTTACAACATTAAGTTTGCAATCGAACCAAAACCAAATGAACCACGTGGCGATATATTCCTTCCAACCATTGGTCATGCTCTCGCATTCATTAACTCTTTAGATCATCCAGAACTCGTCGGCGTAAATCCGGAAGTTGGTCACGAGCAGATGGCTAATCTCAACTTTGTTCACGGAATCGCACAAGCTTTATTCCATAAGAAGTTATTCCATATTGATTTAAATGGTCAGCACGGTCCTAAGTTTGATCAAGATTTGGTCTTTGGTCATGGTGATTTGAAATCAGCATTCTTCTTGGTTGATCTATTGGAACGCTATAAATATGCCGGTCCAAAGCACTTCGATTACAAGCCAGGACGCACTGAAGATGACCGCGGGGTCTGGGTTTCCGCAACATCGAATATGCGAACATACCTTGCACTCAAAGAGCGCGCATTGGCATTCCGTGCGGATCCTCGAGTTAAGGCTGCTATGGAAGATTCTCGAATCAACGAACTTGAAGTGCCAACACTTGCAAAGGGCGAAAGTTGGAAGGATTTAACTTCAGTAAATGTTGATGTTGATGGCTTGGCTGCTCGTGGATATCAATAC
>JAURGA010000029.1 GCA_030834095.1 Candidatus Nanopelagicales bacterium
ACAGCGCAACAGCGTGAGTCACGAGCAACTGCATCAGCCGAACAAATGGTTGCTGAAACTACAAGAATTGTAAAAGAGCGTTTAGAGACTTCAGAGAATAAAGCGAAGGCAATCTTGTCCGGCGCAGAATCGCGCGGTCGTAAATATCTAGCTGCAGCAGAATCTGAAGCGCAAGAGCTTCGCGAAAAGGCAACTCGCAGCGCTGAGCATTTATTGACTGAAAGCCGTCGTGAAGCAAATGCCCTTTCTAGTGCTGCAAAGCGCGAAGCTGAAAAAGTTATCTCTGAAGCAACAGTTGCTGTTGGCGAATTCCGCTCTTGGCTTACAAGTGCAATATCTGAGTCGGAAAGACTTTATAGAATTCAAACCCAATCACTTAATGCCGCAGAACAAGCAATTGGTGAGACTCGAAGCAGATTAAAGCAAGCCTTCGAAAGACTTGCGGCGCTGCAAGGCGATATCGATGCAAACATTGATTCCAATAACCGCCCAGTTGAGAAAACTTTTGTGCGCAATGGTGGAAAGAGTTCAGCTACAGCCGGAAACTCATCGACATCTGATGTTGTGAAATCTGCAACTACACCTGATAAAAAAGTTGTAAAGAAGAGCGCAACCAAAAAACGTAAGTAATTTCGATGCAGCGCGCATCAATTTCTTCTACGCATATTCCTGCAATTGATGGGCTGCGCGCGCTTGCAGTCTTTGCGGTTGTTCTTTATCACTTAGGAATCTCTTGGATTCCCGGTGGCTTTCTTGGCGTTGATCTCTTCTTTGTAATCTCTGGGTATGTAATTACTAGATTGATTTTAGATTCAATTGAAAGTGCGAATGGTTTAGATCTGAAAAAGTTTTATGCAGCCCGAATAAGAAGATTGTTTCCAGGCCTAATAGCCCTTTTGATTGTTACATCGGTCATGATTGCGCTATTTGCTCCTGATGCGATTCGTAGATTTATTAAGGATGTCCCATACGTGCTATCCGGGACCAATAACTGGCACTTAGTTGCGCTAGAGCAGGATTACTTTCAAGCCATTGGGCGCCCACCGCTCCTGCAACACACTTGGTCGCTTGCAGTTGAATTTCAGTTCTATCTTATTTGGCCAATTATTTTGCTATTTGTGTGGCGTAAATTTGGTAAGCATGTAGTCAGACGCGCTGCTCTAATTATTGCTACCTTCTCAGGCACCGCGCTCTTCCTATTCTCATTACAAGCAGATAATGCAACTGCAGGTCGAATTAGCCACATCTATTTTGGAACAGACACGCATAGCCTTGGTTTATTCCTAGGATCGGCCCTTGCGGTTAGCTGGATCCCCAGAAACTTAACTCGCAATATTTCACAGCGTGCCCAAGACTTTATTGATGGAATTGGAGTCTTTGGCTTTATTGGTCTGCTCTGTATTTTTCTATTTATAGATCAAGAGAATGAAACGTTATATCAAATTGCATTTCCGCTTGCGGTGCTATTTGGTTGTGCAACTATGGTTTCAATTGTTCACCCAGCATCAAGATTCTCGCCGCTGCTAAGCAATAGAGTCTTTCTCTGGATTGGCCAGAGATCATATGGAATTTATCTATGGCACTGGGTAGTTTTTCAAGTTACCAGACCTGGCGCTGATCTAACTGGAAATCTACTAGCGCTAAATGTCGCCAGAGTTTTAGTTGTTTTAGCACTTGCTGATATCTCGCTACGCGCAATTGAGATACCAATCCGAAACGGGGTCGTGCAGAACTGGTTTAGGGGAATTAAATATCGGACCAAAGTGATGCAGAGGCGACAACGAATTTTTGTAGCATCTGTAACCGCATTTATAGTTGTAATATCTGGCAGCTCTGTTGCTGTTGCCTGGCAGCGTGATCAATCAATAATTGTTGAAGTAAAACCAGAACTTGAATTGCCAGATACCGTTATGGGAGTCAATAAGTCTGGGCTCTGGGTTACTGGAGATTCAGTTATCTTGGGTATCCGCAACAAGTTAGCAGCGCAGGAAGAAATTGCCTTGATTAATGCCCGAGTTGGGCGCCAGATTCAGGAACTTATAAAAGAGGTAGAAACAGATAAACCACGCGTTGGGGAGTCGAAGGTAGTTTTAAATGTCGGAAACAATAATTCGGTCTCTCGTGAAAATATGGTCAAGTTAATGGAGCTTCTTAAAGACCAGCCAAGGGTTGTAGTTGTAAACACAGGTGTTCCTCGAACTTGGCGAGATGGAAATAATAAAATTATTAGTGAAGTAGTTTCTAAATATCCAAATGCAGTTTTAGTTGATTGGGCTTCAATAGCAGAAAACCACCCGGAGTTTTTTGCTCCGGATGGTGTCCACTTAATTGAAGCTGGTAGTGATGTTTATGTTGCATCAATACTTGAAGCACTTAACGCAAATTAGTTTTAAGCCCACTGCCCTGGGAGACCAAAGACTTTTCCACCATCAACGGTTCCATCTTCTAGAACAGATGAGATTCTAAAAGAGGCCCACCCTGTGGTTTCACCTTTTGTGATATCAATTGAATATTGATCAGCTGGAACTGTTGTAATCAATTTCCAAGTTCCGCCATTTGAACGGATTTCAACATTGTAGTTTGAGACAGCGGCACCATCAGTTGGGGCTTTCCAGAAAATAGTTGCACCAGATGAAGTGTATTGCGCAACGATACCTACTGGCTCGCTTCCGCCTTGATCTACAACTGTTGAAGTTGTTGCTTCAGCAGATGCCTCGGAAGATGCTTCAGCAGTTGGTTCTGCTTCTTGTGATGCTTGCGCAGTCGCTGTTGCTTCTGGAGCAGCAGTTTGGGTTTCGGTAGAACCATTTCGGGAGACAACAATTATTGCAAGTAGAACAACAGCAATTACAACAGCAATTACTACGCGCTTTGAGGTTGCATCACTTGACGAGCTCTTCATCCCAGCAGGAACACTTGAACCCGGAGTTTTAGCGGGAAGATCAACTACCGAAGGACTCTGGAAGCTAGATCGACTTGATATTGAAGGAACCGCTGGAACTACAAAAGTTGATGATGCTTTCTTTGCAGTTTTCTTGGCCGACTTCTTAACAACTTTCTTAGCCGACTTCTTAACAGCGCTCTTCTTTGCTGGCGCCTTCTTTACACTTTTCTTAACTGCTCTCTTAGCTGAAGTTTTCTTCGCTGATTTTTTAGCCGAAGTTTTCTTCGCTGATTTTTTAGCTGCTTTCTTAACTGCCACAGTTGTGCTCCTTGGTTTGAGATTGAAATACAGATTTAAAACTCAATAGTGAAAGGATACCTTAGGCCTCAACAAAACTAAGATTTCTAGAGTAATTCTAAAATTCGCGGTGCAATTGCTCGCATTGCAATTCCCCGGTGGCTGATTCTGTCCTTCTCGCCGTGTGTTAATTCACCCAGTGTTAGTTCCGAGCCAAGTGGTTGAAAAATTGGGTCATAGCCAAAGCCCGAGGTTCCACGGGGTGAAAGGGTGATAATTCCTGACAACTTCCCGCTCTCGGTGATCTCTCGGCCTTGGTGCTCATGTCCATCTGGAAAAACTAGAGCAACCTCGCACCTAAAGTGCGCGCTGCGATCACGGGGTGGAACTCCATCCAATTGCAACAGCACCTTAGAAATATTAGCGGCATCGTCGCCATGAACTCCAGACCACCTTGCTGAATAAATACCAGGATCGCCATTTAAGTGATCGATGCAGAGTCCGCTGTCATCTGCGAGGGCTGGAAGATTTGTAAATTGAGAAATTCCACGCGATTTCAATAATGAATTCTCAATAAAAGTTCTCCCAGTCTCTGGGATATCAGGCATATCGGGAAAATCGCGAAGCCCTAATACTTGAACATCACTTACGAACTCGCCAAGCAATCTCTCGAATTCTTTGATCTTTCCGCTGTTTTGGGTTGCCAGAACTAGCTTTCGCATTGCTAATTAGTTAAGCGCGTTCTGTTGCAATTTCGAAAGTTGGTTACAACCAGAAACTCCAAGATCCAACAGGCTATTGAGTAGCGCACGATCAAATGGTTTTCCTTCAGCAGTTCCTTGAACCTCAACAAAATTGCCATCTGCGGTGCAGACGATATTCATATCTGTATCAGCGGTGACGTCCTCTTCGTAGCAGAGATCCAACATTGGGACTCCGCCAATAATTCCAACACTTACGGCAGAAACGCCTTGAGTTATTGGATTGCGTGAAGCCGGAATATGACCTTTCTCTTTAGCCCAGGTAATTGCATCTTGTAGCGCTACATATGCACCTGTGATTGCAGCCGTTCTGGTTCCGCCATCTGCTTGTAAGACATCGCAATCAATCACAATTGTATTTTCGCCAAGTGCAGCGGTATCAACAACCGCACGAAGTGAGCGACCAACTAATCGCGAAATTTCTTGGGTGCGACCACCAAGTTTTCCTTTAACACTTTCGCGATCTGATCTGGTGTGAGTTGCACGCGGCAACATTGCATATTCACTTGTTACCCAACCGCCACCTTTCCCAACTAACCAACGCGGAACACCTGGTGTGAATGATGCGACACAGAGAACTCGGGTATTTCCAAATTCAACTAGGACTGACCCCTCGGCATTGTTTAACCAGTTACGAGTAAATTTGATAGGGCGCAATTGTTCAGGTGATCTGCCATCGATTCTTGGAAGGTTCGACTTGCCCTCTTTATTTTCTGATGACATTTAAATCCTCGATTCGACTTTAGAAACTTCTGGCCCAAGAAAACGTCTAGCCAATCTGCTAAACAAATCACTTTCACCAGTGGAAACGAACTTATGAGAGGGTTTCCCAGAACTATTGAGCAAATCTTTTTCAACTAGGACTCGATATAGGTCCTTTGCAGTTTCTTCGGCACTTGAAACTAGAGTTACTTCATTTCCCATTACATAAGAGATAACACCGGTAAGAAGTGGGTAGTGCGTGCAACCCAGAACTAAAGTATCGATATCTTTTTCGATGAGCGGTTTCAAGTAATCGCGGGCTACCTTGGTAATTGCAGCTCCTGAAGTTTCACCACGTTCAACATATTCAACAAATAACGGACAGGCCACTGAAGTGATTTCTAACTGCGGGGCCGCAGCAAAAGCATCTAGATAAGCGCCGGATTCAATTGTCGCATTGGTTCCGATTACACCAATTCGGCCACTTCTAGTTGCTGATACAGCTCTTCGAACAGCTGGTTGAATAACTTCAATTACCGGAACTGAATATCGCTCGCGTGCGTCACGTAACATCGCAGCACTTGCAGTGTTGCAGGCAATAACGATTGCCTTTACACCTGCTTCAACTAATTCATCAAGAATTTCTAGCGCAAAGGTTCGAACTTCAGCAAGTGGTCTTGGACCATAAGGGCCGCGCGCGGTATCACCAACATAAAGAATTGATTCTCCGGGAAGTTGATCAATGATTGATCTAGCAACTGTTAATCCACCAACACCAGAATCGAAAATTCCGATTGGTGAGTTTGGTGAGGTTGAAGTTATTACAGCGCCCGACATATAGCCAAGCCTACCTTTACTAAAGAATTAAGCCCAAAGTTGGCCATCTAAAACTTCAGGGTCGCTATCTTTTCCGTAAATTCCGGTAGATAAATACTTCCACCCCGCATCACAGACTATAAATGCAATATCTGCGCCCTTGCCCGCATCTATACATTCCTTTGCAACCCCAAGTGCGGCATGGAGAATCGCACCGGTTGAAATACCAGCAAATATTCCCTCAATTTCAAGTAACTCTCGAACCCTACGGACTGAATCCTCGGCCCCTACTGAAAATCTTCGAGTAATAATTGATTCGTCATAAAGTTCTGGAACAAAACCCGCATCTAAGTTACGGAGGCCGTAAACAATTTCACCATATCTTGGTTCTGCAGCAATGATTGCGATATCTGGATTTTTTTCGCGTAGAAACTTCCCAGCTCCCATAAGAGTTCCGGTTGTTCCTAGTCCAGCGATAAAGTGCGTAATAGTTGGTAAATCTTCAAAGACTTCAGGCCCTGTTGCCTTGTAGTGCGCCAGAGTATTTGCTGGATTTCCATATTGATAGAGAAATACCCAATCCGGATTTTCTGCTGCTAAATCTTTTGCAACTCGCACTGCCTCATTTGAGCCACCAGCGGCTGGCGAGTAAATGATTTTTGCTCCCCACATCTCTAAAATTTGAGTCCGTTCGATACTGGTGTTCTCTGGCATTACACAAATTAATTTGTAGCCACGAACTTTCGCAACCATCGCAAGTGAGATTCCAGTGTTTCCACTTGTTGGTTCAAGAATTGTTGCACCAGGTTTTAGCTTTCCAGTTTTTTCGGCATCATCAATCATTGCCATTGCAGTGCGATCTTTAATCGAGCCAGTTGGATTTCGATCTTCCATCTTCGCCCAGAGTCGAACTGCTGGTTTTCCGGCTTGACTTTTAGGTGAAAGTTTTGGCAATCCGATTAGTGGCGTGTGACCAAGAGATGCTTCTAACGATTCGTATCTTGTCACTTGCAGCCACCAGCGACGGCGGGCAAAATTGTTACAGAATCACCAGCTTTGAGTGTTGCGGCAAGTGAACCCATAAATCGAACATCTTCATCATTGATATAAATATTTATAAATCTGCGCAGCTCGTTATTTTCAAGTAAACGTTCACCGAGTCCAGTAAATTTAGCATCTAGTGCTGCGATTAATCCTCTTAAATCGCTCGCTTCGGCTGTTACTAACTTTTCGCCTTTTGTGTAGGGGCGAAGAATTGTTGGGATGCGAACTTCTATCTCTGTTGAGGATGTTGTTGAGGACATGGGATAAGTATCCTGGAAGCGCGCCTTACTTGCCAATCGTAGAATTTCAAGAGGATGTTGCGATTATTTCAACGGGTTCTTCGGTAACTTCACCATCAATTATTCGATATGAACGAAACTCAGTCTCAGGTGCAATCTCTTTGCGGGTAGAAACCAAGACGTAGTGCGCATTTGGTTCGGAGGCATAGGCGATATCTGTGCGAGATGGGTAGGCCTGCGTTTCAGTGTGTGAATGGTAAACAACAACGATTTCTTTAGATTTTTCATCTAGCTCGCGGTAAAGGGCGAGCAGATCCTTAGAATCAAATTCATAGAAGGTAGGTGAATGTGCGGCATTAATCATTTGCTTCAATTCCACGGCGCTATCGCTGCCCTCGGGACCGAGAATTACTCCACAACATTCATCTGGATATTCTGCGCGGGACTGCTCCAAAATTTTTGCAACAATGTCGGCGCGAATTCGAAGCGTCATAGGAGCAACTCTAACAAATTTTCCTGCAACCAACCCAACCAGAAGTAAACGGCATAGACCGGCTTCTGCGGATCTTCATCTGGCAGAAGCTCAAAGGTTTCAAAACTTGTTTCAGATATTTCTAGCCTGATTGATAACGCAATCCGCAAATCATTTAAAGCCTTTAGCCAAACATCAGCCTCGATATCCTCAATTACCCCGCCCAAATTTTCATCTACCAAAACTGTTAACTGTTCGCGAACTAATCGCAGATTTTTTTGCTTGGCGCCCCGCAATTGTGGTTCGGTATATCTCCGAAAATCTGATGCAGCTTCGGGATCGGCGTATGCATTTGGCAAAAGCCTTAGCAAGACCGGATCATCTGGTGTAACAATTTCTGATGGCATTGCCAGTAATTGAGCTAGCGGATCACTGGAATCATAGTGATGGAAGAAATCACCTTCACCGAGTAATTCCAATAACTGTTCTACTAAATTAATAAGTATTTGGGCTTCATCAAGCGTCAGATCAAGAGAATAACCTTCTCCAACTTTTTCAAAGTTAGACATTAAATTTTGTCATCACGTTGCAAGGTCGCCCATAGGCCATGTTCGTGCAGGCGCTGAACATCGCGCTCCATCTCTTCACGTGTTCCGGATGAAACAACCGCCCGACCCTCGTTATGCACTTGCATCATTAATTCGTGAGCTCGCTCCTTCGAAAAACCAAATAACTTGATTAGAACATGCGTCACATAATTCATGAGATTTACTGGATCGTCCCAAACAATGGTTATCCAAGGTCGATCAACTAGTTCACTAATACTTACTTCCTCTTTAGGAAGTGTTTTCACCATGTTTGCAGTTTCCAATTTCTAACGGACCAAAACTGAGGCGGGAGCTGTTGCTGAACCGCTAAATCCTGGCTCAGCTTCTGTAACTATCCTAAATTGTATTACTCCAATTTTAGTCGGGATAAAATCAAATTCAAATTTTCCATCGGCCAACGAGGTGGTATTGAGCTGATTCTTACCATCATCCAAAATAACTTTTATCCCCGGAGATCTTGGTTGGAGTTCACCAGTTATTTTGTAGCTAACACCGCGCTTCATTGACGCCGGTAGGCTCCAGGAAATTACTCTTGAAATTCCGATGGTTTTCTCTGGCGTCATACCAAGCGTCCGATCTCTCGTCTCATCTGTAGAGAACGAGATGATTGATGATTCGCCAAGTAATACTTTTGCCTGAAAACTTCCATCTAGGCCAGTCTGGGCAATTGGTTTACGAGTATTGCCACCGGGGCGTTTTATTTCAATAAATACTGGAACGCTTGCTACTGGCCTACCATCAGGTAATTTAAATGAGCCTGTAAAGGTTATTGCTTCACCATAATTTGCGCTTTCGGAATCTGCAGTAGCAACCCCAACGACTTTATCTTGCCCCATTGCAATTGCAACTTTTTTTACCTCTTGGATGGCTAAATCATCGCCGTAACCAATTTCCCATTCAGAGATTCCACCAAGTTGATATTTTTCAACAAGTTTGGCTCTTGCAAAGTAGCCACGAGCATCTACAAACCAAGCCGAATGGTTCACTTTACAACTTGTAGGAGTTCCGCTGGAATTAACTCCGTTGAACTCTGCCGTGTATAAAACATTGGTTTCACCAAACTTTTCATTGAAAGTAGTGACAGCGCCTGGTTTATTTAAAATTGCTTGCGAGCGGTTTTGATGAATAATTGCCGCGTTTGATGATCTGCTCTCAGATTTTGGGGTATTTGTTGGGCATACACCAGTAACTTTAGTAACCCAGTTATATCCATAGTTTGGCGTTCCAAAATAAATTTTATATGGCGCAACATGTTTAAGCGCATAGAGAAGTGAAGGCTCTGCCCAATTTATCGGACCAATCGGCCCGGGCTTCGTGTCATATTTATGATAGTCATAAAACATAATATTTAATCTATCGATATGGCTTGATATTTCTGGCCATGCATAATGGTAATAACCTCTCTTGCCAGTAGTTGGATCCAATAGATAAGGAGTAGTTACTGATAACAGTTTATTCCTAGAGCGCAATGCAACAGATAATTCAGCAACAAACTTAACCCATCTAGTTTGAATAGTTGGCCAGGTCGGAATTTTGTCTACATATGCAAAGCCCTCGAAATTTAAATCAATTCCATCAAAGTTATTTGCCATTACTAAATCTGTAATTGTTTTGATAAGCGTTGCCCGACTGGCATCATTTCCCATAATCTTGGAGAGTTGCCCCTCCTTAGTGCTATCTGTAAGAGTTGGCAAGACTTTAATTCCAAGGCTTTGAAGAGTCGATATTGGGATTGCTTTATTGATTGAATTTTGCGTTATGTATTTATCTTTAATATTTGAAGCGCCTGTTATCGAATACCAGAACGGCAGAATCTGACTAAACATATCGGCATTCTTGACTACATAATCCATCGCCTGAATTTGGCCTTTAGTTGTGTCGCCATAAGTGCTGTAATCGGTCATCCAACCCGAAAATATTTTCCGTAACGCCTTATCTTCTGCAACAGATTGTGGCGCAATTACTAAGCTAGCAACAAGAGAAGCGAGAAGGCTGAAGATTAAAAGCCCAGAGTGAGTTTTTTTCATTCCTTCTTTAGGCCATCGTAGATTTTTTTGCAGAGTGGGCAGATTGGAAACTTTTCAGGATCACGACTCGGAACCCATTTCTTTCCACAGAGCGCACGGACTGCCTTCCCAGTTACGGCAGACTCTACGATTTTTTCTTTACGAACATAATGCGCGAATTTTTCATGATCGCCATCTTCATTTGAGTGCCTAGTTTCTTCCTTCTCCAAGACATCAGAAAATGGCTGTAAACCATCCAAGCCTGGTGCTGATTTAGGTGTTCGGGTAAAGATTCCCATGTAATAAATTCTACCGAGGCCGACGCCTTTATTGGGTATTATTCAACGATGAAAGACCTATTGCGCACCGAGCATTTATCTCGGGAAGATGTCGAACTAATTCTTGACACTGCTGCGCAATTTGCAAGTAAACCAATGCGTTCTAAGGATGCTTTGGCCAATCAAAGCGTCGCGATTTATATGACTAAATCTTCAACTCGTACGAGACTTGCATCAGAAACTGCTGTGGCTCACCTTGGTGGAACTCCAATTTTCTTGCGTGGTGACGACTTGCAAATCGGCCGGGGCGAGACTATTTCCGACACCGCAAAAGTTATAAGTGGTTTTGCGAGCGCCTTGATAGTTAGAACTTTTGCACAATCAGATGTTGATGAACTTGGTGCCCACGCAACAATTCCAGTATTAAATGGATTGACTGACACTGATCACCCAACACAGTTGCTTGCAGATTGGCTGACAATTCGCGAAGTATTTGGTTCAGATGTTTCAGGTCGTAAATTCACATATGTAGGCGATGGAAACAATATGGCTCATGCCTGGTTAACAATGGGTGCAATCATGGGCGCACATGTTGTTGTTGCTACACCTGCAGGTAAATGGGCACCGTCAGAAAATGCAATTAAGAGTGCGAAAGAAATCGCTGCCAAGACTGGCGCGAAACTTGAAGTCCTTACCGATCCAGAAGCTGCTGCGAAAGGCGCAAGTGTTTTATATACCGACGTTTGGATGTCGATGGGAGATCCAGAAGAAGTTAGAAGTGAGAAATTAAAGGCGCTGGCACCATTTGCGATCACAAAGAATTTGATGTCGCTAACCGCATCGGATTCAATTTTTATGCATTGCTTACCAGCCCACCGTGGCGAAGAAGTCGAGGCCGAGGTAATCGATGGCCCCAAATCAGTCATCTGGCGCGAGGCCTTCCATCGTCGAACAACAATTCAAGCGGTTCTTTATCATTTAGTGCGCGGTGAATTAACGGGTAACTAGTGGGTAATCTTTAAAAATAGCAGGACACACCCCGCTCAAGGCACTAATCTTCTGGCATGCGAATAGCCGTAGCGAAAGAAATCCGGTCTGGTGAAGCTCGTGTAGCACTCGTTCCAGACATCATCTCGAAGTTAACTAAAGCTGGTCTTGAAGTTGTTATCGAAGCCGGGGCCGGAGTTGCCTCTGGTTTTCAAGATAGCGAGTTCACAGCAGCTGGTGCCACAGTCAAAAGTGGCAATGTAATAAGTGATGCCGATGTAGTTGCATCAGTTACCGCGTTAACGCCAGATCAGATGAAGTCACTTAAAAAAGGTGCCCTCACAATCTCATTCCTATCCCCAACAACTTCGGTTGATTCGATAGAAGCAGCAGCCAACGCTGGTGTAACCGCACTCTCACTCGAACTTGTTCCTAGAATTTCTCGCGCCCAATCAATGGATGCCTTAACTTCGCAGGCACTTTGTGCTGGCTACCGCGCTTCATTAGTGGCGGCTGAACTTTCACCAAGATTCTTCCCATTACTTATGACTGCAGCCGGAACTGTTACACCTGCCCAAGTTGTGATTCTTGGCGCAGGCGTTGCTGGTCTTCAAGCTATTGCAACTGCAAAGCGACTAGGCGCAGTTGTTAGTGCCTACGATGTTCGCCCATCTTCCGCAGATGAAGTTAAATCAATGGGAGCAAAATTTATTACCCTCGAACTTGAAGCACTTGAAGGCGCCGGCGGTTATGCCCGCGAAATGACCGAAGAGCGCGCGGCTAAACAACGTGAACTTCTTACTCCTTATCTTGCTTCTGCTGATGTTGTTATTACAACCGCGGCGGTTCCGGGAAGACCAGCACCAAGACTGGTAACAGGTGAGATGGTTTCAGCGATGAAATCTGGCGCAGTGATTGTTGATCTTGCAGCTGAAACTGGCGGAAACGTTGAAGGCAGCAAGCCAGGTGAAACAATTACAACTGCAAACGGTGTGGTTCTTTGGGGCGGAAAAGATGTTCCAAGTCAGTTGCCATATCACGCATCAATGTTGTTCTCGCGAAACGTCGTAAACCTACTTCTACTCATGACAAAGAGTGTCGATGGAAAACCTACTGGCGAAGTAATCCCTGACTTTTCCGATGAAATAATTGATGCCGCAACACTTACACATGGCGGCGCTCGTCGCACACCGGAGGGCAAGAAATAATGAATATGGATCCTATGATCACTCTGACAATTTTTATTCTCTCGGTCTTCGTGGGTTTTGAAGTTGTGTCAAAAGTTTCAACAACACTTCATACACCTCTTATGTCCGGTGCAAATGCAATTCACGGAATCATTTTAATTGGTGCAATCCTGGTTGCCACTGGAGCAAAAACGACTTTAGAAACTACCTTGTCTATTATCGCAGTTGTATTAGCAACTATAAATTTGGTGGGCGGCTTTGTGGTGACAGATCGCATGCTCGAAATGTTTAAGGGAAAGGGCGGTAAGAAGTAATGAATTCAAATCTTTATGCCCTAATTGGACTTGTTGTTGCAATCTCTTTCATTATGGCACTTAAGGGGCTTTCGGCTCCGAAGACTGCTCGTCGCGGAAATTTAATTGGTGCCGTTGGTGCCACTGTTGCAACCATAATCGTCTTCTTTGATCCCGCTATCGAAGAGCGCAATAACACCTTACTAATTATTGGTGCGATTGCATTCGGTGTAATCGTTGGTGTTCCTGCGGCTCGCAGAATTCAGATGACTCAGATGCCACAACTTGTTGCACTATTTAATGGTGTTGGTGGCGGAGCTGCTGCTCTTGTCGCAATTGTTGAATATTTACATCTCGGTGATGAAGCAAGTGCTGGCGAAGTCTTAGCAACCGTATTCACAGTATTAGTTGGAAGCGTCTCCTTCTCCGGATCAGTTGTTACCTTCTTAAAGCTGCAAGAACTAATGACGACACGACCAGTTGTTTTCCCTGGTGGTCGTTTCGTTATCGCAGCAACCTTGGCGGGTGCAATCGGAACTTCTGGTTGGGTTATCGCAAGTGGTGGAACAACTCCACTTCTAGTTCTAGCTGGCCTCTCGCTTCTATTCGGCGTTCTCTTTGTTCTACCTGTTGGTGGTGCGGATGTTCCAATCGTTATCTCATTGCTTAATGCATTTACTGGATTAACTGTTGCGGCTAGCGGATATGTTCTGCAATCAACGCTGCTCATTGTTGCAGGAACACTTGTTGGTGCATCAGGAACAATTCTTACTCGCAAGATGGCAGATGCGATGGGCCGATCACTCTTCGGAACTCTCTTTGGTGCATTCACCGCAAAACCACAAGCGGCTGCAGAAGCTGGTGAAACTCGACCAGTGAAATCTGGTTCACCTGATGATGTTGCAATTCTTCTTAACTATGCCCAGAGAGTTGTAATCGTTCCTGGCTTCGGATTAGCAGTTGCCCAAGCGCAGCACACAGTTCGCGAACTTGCAGATCTGTTAGCCGAAAAAGGCGTAGAAGTTGCATATGGAATTCACCCGGTTGCAGGTCGTATGCCTGGTCACATGAACGTTCTTCTTGCCGAAGCAAATGTTCCTTACGAGCAATTGGTTGAAATGGAAGAAATAAATCCAACTTTTCCACAAACCGATGTTGTTCTAGTTGTTGGAGCAAACGATGTTGTAAACCCAGCGGCAAAGACAACTCCAGGGTGCCCAATTTATGGAATGCCAATCCTTGATGTTGCGAGTGCTGGAAATGTTATCTTCCTAAAGCGTTCAATGCGCCCAGGTTTTGCTGGTATCGAAAATGATCTTCTCTACGATGCCAAAACCACGCTGCTCTTTGGCGATGCGAAGGATTCCCTAACTAAAGTTGTAAATGCGCTAAAAGCGCTTTAATTGAAGGTAATTAAGTAGTTACTTGCCTTCAACTACTTCTGTTGGGGCTCCGTGAACCCCAGTGATATCTATCGCTGGAACAGTGCCGAGTAAGCCCTTCTGGAAATCATCAAATGCTTTTAGAACTTCGGCCTTTGTGTTCATTACAAATGGCCCCATCCAAGCAACAGGTTCTTTAATTGGTTGGCCACCGAGAATCAAAACATCCATCTCTGGTGATCTAGATTCCTGAGTTGGATCAGCTTGAATAACCAAAGTATCGCCATCGCCCATAACTGCAAGTTGGCCCATATGAACTGGATGTTTTACTTCGCCAACACTTCCGTTACCATTAAGCGTATAAACAAGTGCGTTGTAATTTTTGTTCCAAGGAAGTTCTAACTTTGCACCAGGCGCAAGCGTTGCATGCACAATTGAAATTGGAGTCTGGGTTGAACCAGGTCCAACATGTCCAGCAACTTCACCTGCAATTACTCGGATTAAAGTTCCGCCATCACTTGAAGCAAGTAATTTCACATCACTTGCGCGCAAATCTTGATATGCAGGTTTCGACCATTTCTTCTCGGCCGGCAAATTCACCCAGAGCTGGAAGCCGTGAAATAGACCGCCGCTCATAACTAAATGCTCTGGTGGTGTTTCAATATGCAAAATTCCAGCACCTGCTGTCATCCACTGAGTATCACCATTTGTAATTGTTCCACCGCCACCATGATTATCTTTATGATCAAAAATTCCATCGATAATGTATGTAACAGTTTCAAATCCACGATGTGGATGCCAAGGAGTTCCCTTTGGTTCGCCCGGTGCATATTCAACTTCACCCATTTGATCGAGATGAATAAATGGATCAAGCTCAGCTAAATCGACTCCGGCAAATGCCCGGCGAACTGGAAAACCTTCGCCTTCATAACCTTGTGGCGCTGTAGTAACGCTCTTTACGTTGCGAGCACGTGAACTTGGATCTACAACAACTCTTGGCAAAATAGTTATGTCGGCGACTGTTACAGCTGGCAATTTAAATCTCCTTATTAGTCCGTGCGACATATATTAGTTGAATATTCAACAATTTCAATTCGAAACCTATTTGGGCGGCACAACAACGGAGCTATCTAGGGTTCGATTAGTCCCCCAACAATTATTTTCGTTTCCGCAGGCTTTCATGGCTAATATCTTTTGATTTTTCATGGATTTTTCGCATCTGCAATTCAAGTGCGGTAACGGCTTTATCAAAAGCGGCCACATCATTAAATCCAACACCTTCGGCCCTCATGAATGGCCCACTGCCGCTAGTAGTTAAGTGAACTTCATGGGAAGACTTGCCAAAGCGAGGATTCTGCTCGTGCAAGATTTCTACCTTAATGCTGTCGACTTTAACGCTGAATCGATCGAGGGACTTAAGTTTATCTGTGACGATTGTTCTGAAATCTTCAGCCAAATTCGCATTTCTGGCATGTATGACAATTTTCATGAGGCTCCTGTCTAAACATTGATAATACTTATGAAGTTTTAGTTACGTCTTTAAGTTACACCAGAATGTATTAGAGCGGAAGTAAATAAATAATGAGCGTTATTGTTAGCGCCAAAGAGAGCGCCTGAACCAAGATAGAGATTGCAGTCTTGCGATCAGCTTTGCGATCTTCAGGTGTGGCAACTTTGGAAATCTTTCCAAGTGGGCCAAAGTTAAAAGTTCCCATGAAGCCATACGCTAAACAGAACTTACGACGGGATTGAATATACCCAACTGAAAAAATCATAGCTGGTAGAAAAACTGAGAGCCTTGCGCTCTTCGCACTCTCAGATGCAATCAGACCAATTGTTGCTGCAATGACCAAAACTAAACCAATTAGGGCAACGGCCTGACGTTGACGGATTTCGCCTTTGCCTATGTTGCAACTTCCGGCGATATATTCCATGTTAGTTTTACTCTTAATATTCTTAATTTAAAGAAGACTTAAACTGTTTCGCGGTCATCATCCGCAAAAACTTCATGATCATCATCGCCGCTTTGTGCAACCAATTCGAATGCAGTCTTAATTGCAGCAGCTATAACAGCAATAAAAGTAATTGCGGCTAGCAGGCGGCGGATGGCTTTGAACATGTGCTAAATCTACCTTATGCGTTACATACCGCGCGCTTCGAGAACTGCTGCGGCCGCATTGTGTCCTGGGATTCCACTAACTCCCCCTCCCCGTATTGCGCCAGCCCCACACAAAAACAAGTTTGGAATATCGGTTTCAACTCCCCAGCTTGGGGTCGAGCCATCTTCGCGGAAGGGCATAGAGAGGTCTTTGTGGAAAATATTGCCTCTGGGTAAGCCAATTTCATCTTCAAGATCCAGAGGGCTTTTTATCTCAATACAGAGCGAACCATCAGAATTCTTTGCTAGACAGCTTTCAATTGGATCAATCAGATACTGATTTAGTTGATTGAGTAAGCGTTTTAAAATAATAGCTTTACTCCCAGAGTTATCCTTTTCAAACAGGAAAGCGGGGGTATGAATTCCAAAGAGCGTCAAGGTTTGAAAACCCTTGGCAACCAAATCCGGGCTCAAAATAGAGGTATCAGAAAGTGTATGACAATACACTTCAGCTGGAATGATCTCTGGAATATTACCATCGGCCGCCTGAGCATAAGCCAACTGGAGATCCAAATACCTCTCGTCAAAATGGAAGGTCCCAGCAAAGGCCAACTTGGGATCAGTTCCTGACTTTAATCTTGGCAATTTGGTAAGCAACATATTTACCTTGACTTGACTTCCATCAAGGCTCTTTGGCGCTGGCTTAGCTAGAACATTCGCCAACTTCTGTGGGGCAAAGTTTGCTAAAAGATATTTGCTCTCATAATTTTTTCCGGATGCAGTTGTTACAAAATTTGCTTCACCAGCAGTTATAGCTTCAACTTCACTTTCCAGAAGAAAAGTCACACCGAGATTCTCAGCCATCTCGACTAATTCCGCGACAAGTGCTCCCATACCGCCAACAGGTACTTTCCAATCTCCGGTTCCGTTACCAATCAGGTGATAAAGGAAGCAGATATTTGCTACTAGGTCTTTCCCATCAGAAAATGTGCCAATTAAGCCATCGGTAAATACGATACCACGGACTAAATCGTTTTTGAATCTACTTTCTAATACTTGCGCTATCGGATTTTCAATTATCTCATCCCAAATTTTATGACCAACTTTTTCCTTAAGTTCAGATCGTGTTGGAAGTTTCTCGAGCATAGTCGGCGCTATTGCATCTGCCAGCTTCTGCACGTCGGCGTAAAATTCTCTCCAAGCTTCAATCTC
>JAURGA010000011.1 GCA_030834095.1 Candidatus Nanopelagicales bacterium
ATTGTCGCTTGCTCTTGACTGCTCTAGAGAAGTTCGAATCGGTGCAGCTTCGAATCGGATATAGCTTCTGGATAACATCGAAACTACTTCGCAAAGCCCAGGCATGAGCATAAGGACCAAAATATTTTACCCCAGGCCGTTTTTTTGCTCGGGAGATAAAGAGCCGCGGAAATTCTTCAGCGATACTGACGGCAAGATATGGATAAGACTTGTCATCTTTAAATTGAATGTTGTATTTCGGATTTTCAGTCTTAATCCAAGTGAACTCAAGCTGTAACGCTTCGATTTCGGTGTTTACTATCGTCCAATCAACACGGACCGCTTCATGGACCATGCGATACGTTTTCTCGAGCAAGTTCTTCTGGAAATAGGAATTTAGTCGATTCTTTAAGTTCTTAGCTTTACCAACATAAATCACAACACCCTTATCGTTGAAGAAACGATAAACACCTGGTTCAGTAGGAATTGAATCTGGGCGGTAACTCGCAGGCTCACTCATTGCTATCCCTTTAGCGAGGCTGCCAGAAACGTTCCGGTATAACTAGCTTTATTTTTTGAGACTGCTTCAGGTGTTCCTTCAGCAACAACAACTCCGCCACCAGAACCACCTTCTGGTCCTAGATCAATTACCCAGTCTGCAGACTTAATTACATCCAAATTATGCTCAATAACAATTACAGTGTTTCCAGTATCCACCAAACGATTTAAAACGATCAGAAGTTTACGAACATCCTCGAAGTGAAGTCCGGTCGTAGGTTCATCCAATACATAAATCGTGCGTCCAGTAGAGCGACGTTGAAGTTCGGTTGCTAACTTAACGCGCTGGGCTTCGCCGCCAGAAAGAGTTGGAGCGGACTGTCCGAGTCTTACATACCCAAGACCGACATCATTTAGTGTTTTCAAATAACGAGAAATGGCTGGAACAGATTCAAAGAAGGTGAAAGCTTCTTCGATTGGCATATTCAGAACTTCGGCAATTGTCTTGCCCTTGTAATGAACTTCTAAAGTTTCGCGGTTATATCGAGCACCGTGACAGACTTCGCAAGGCACATAAACATCCGGCAAGAAGTTCATTTCAATAGTTATCGTTCCATCGCCAGCACAATTCTCGCAACGACCGCCCTTCACGTTAAATGAGAAGCGACCTTGCTGATAGCCACGAATTTTGGCTTCTGTTGTCTCAGCAAATAAAGCTCGGACCTTATCGAAGACACCGGTGTAAGTAGCTGGGTTAGATCTCGGAGTTCTACCAATTGGTGACTGATCAACATGAACTACTTTGTCCAGAAGTTCTAGTCCGGTAATTGTTTTATGACGGCCGGGAACAATACGTGCACCATTTAATTTGTTAGCCAATACTGAATACAAAATGTCATTTACAAGTGTTGACTTACCCGAACCGCTAACACCAGATACAGCGACAAAAGCGCCTAACGGAAATGAGACATCTATATTCTGCAGGTTGTTCTCACGTGCGCCTTTTACAACCAAACTTCGCTTCGCATCTAACTCTCGTCGTTTCTTAGGAACTTCAATTTTTGTTCGCCCCGATATGTAAGCGCCTGTGATGGAATCCTTCGCTGTAATCAGAGCTTGATAATCTCCGGAGGAAACCACATGTCCACCATGCTCGCCTGCACCGGGACCAATATCAACAATCCAGTCTGCGGTTCTAATTGTGTCTTCATCATGTTCTACAACAATCAAGGTGTTTCCGAGATCGCGAAGTCTGGTTAGCGTATCGATCAATCGTCGATTATCACGTTGATGTAATCCAATACTTGGTTCATCCAATACATATAGAACACCAACTAGCCCTGAACCTATCTGTGTAGCCAGACGAATTCGTTGCGCTTCTCCCCCAGATAGAGTTGCAGCAGGCCTGGCAAGAGATAGGTAATCCAAGCCAACATCAAGAAGAAAACCGAGTCTGGCATTTACCTCTTTTAGAACGCGTTCGGCAATCTGCTTTTCACGTGCACTTAGTGAAATTTTCTTGAGAAATTCTGCGCACTCTTTAATTGAAAGTTCGCAGATTGCAGCGATACTTTTATCACCAATCGTTACTGCAAGAACTTCAGGCTTTAGGCGAGCTCCTTTGCAGACTGGACAGGGAGTTTCGCGCATGTAAGCTTCAAATTTATCCCGAGAATAATCGCTATCAGTCTCTAAATGACGACGTTCGATAAAGGAGATAACGCCTTCGAAGCCAGTTGAGTAATTGCGATCACGGCCATATCTATTTTTATACTTAACATGAACTTCGAAATCCCAGCCATTAAGAAGTGCATCCTTCGCCTTTGCAGGCAACTTCTTCCACGGGGTATCCATCGAAAATTTAAGTTCTTTCGCCAAACCTTCAACTAATCGTGCCCAATATCCAGTTGATTGACCGCCAGCCCAAGGTGCAATCGCGCCCTCGTTGATTGAAAGTTCATCGTTCGGGATTACTAATTCTTCATCGACTTCAAGTTTCGTGCCAATGCCTGAGCAATCCGGACAGGCGCCAAAGGGCGAGTTAAATGAGAAAGATCTGGGTTCAAGTTCTTCAAAAGAGAGACCGCAATCATGACAGGCCATGTGCTCGCTATACGTTCGCTCTTTATCTGACGAACCAACTTTCTTGTCTACAAAATCTAGAATGACCAAACCGCTTGCAAGTCGTAGTGCAGTTTCAATCGAATCTGTTAAACGGGTCTTAGATTCTGCCTTAACAGTCAAGCGATCGACTACAACATCGATTGTGTGCTTTTCCTGCTTCTTCAACTTTGGAACTTCGGCTATTGGATAAACCGTTCCGTTAACACGAACTCGAGAGAATCCCTGGGTTGTGAAATCCTTAAATAAGTCGAGGAACTCACCTTTACGGGCTCGCACTACTGGAGCCAGGACTAAAAACTTTGTATCAACTGGCATCGCAAGAATTTGATCAACAATATTCTGAGGAGTCTGTTTCGCAATGGCTTTTCCACAGTTAGGGCAATGTGGTCGACCGGCTCGAGCAAAGAGCAGGCGCAGATAGTCGTAAACTTCAGTGATTGTTCCAACTGTTGAACGCGGATTTCGATTCGTGGATTTCTGATCTATTGAGACTGCTGGCGAAAGTCCTTCAATAAAATCAACATCTGGCTTATCCATCTGTCCAAGGAATTGGCGCGCATATGCCGAAAGTGACTCGACATAACGACGTTGCCCTTCCGCAAAGATTGTGTCAAATGCTAGAGATGATTTTCCGGATCCAGATAGTCCAGTGAAAACGATTAAAGCATCTCTTGGCAGATCAATCGAAACATTCTTAAGGTTATGTTCACGAGCACCACGAACAACTAAACGATCAATACTCAAGTGCCCGCCTCTTCCATGCCGCGAAGCTCTTTCTTGAGCTCACGGATCTCATCTCGGAATCTAGCTGCAAGCTCGAACTGTAAATCGCCCGCTGCCATTTTCATCTGATCCGTGAGGGATTCTATGAGACCAATAAGCTCTTGTCTCGGTAAAGAATGGCCGCCTCGCTTAATTCCAGATGAAGAAACCTCAGATTTCAGCCCTTCAGTGTCTTCGACCTCTTTAGTAATCAAATCTGTAATGTCCGCAATCTTTTTGCGCAGTGGTGTCGGATCGATTCTGTGTTCGGTGTTGTATGCAACCTGTTTCTCCCGTCGGCGATTTGTCTCATCAATCGCTTGTGCCATCGCGGGCGTAATGCTGTCGGCATACATATGCACTTCTCCTGAAACGTTACGAGCGGCACGACCAATAGTTTGAATAAGTGAAGTTGCTGAACGCAGGAAACCTTGTTTGTCAGCATCCAGAATTGCAACTAAGGAAACCTCGGGGAGATCTAGACCTTCGCGAAGCAAATTGATTCCAATCAAAACATCATATTCACCAGATCTAAGCTCGCGAAGTAACTCAACCCGTCGTAGCGTGTCAACTTCAGAATGCAAATATCGAACTTTGATTCCGAGACCCATCAAATAATCAGTTAAATCCTCAGACATTTTCTTTGTAAGAGTTGTGACGAGAATTCTTTCATTCTTGATCGCGCGAAGATTTATCTCATATACCAAGTCATCAATCTGACCTTTAATTGGTTTTATAACTATTTGGGGATCAATAAGTCCAGTCGGTCTAATAACTTGCTCAACGAACTGCCCACCTGTCTTCTCAAGTTCATATTTGCCAGGCGTTGCAGACAAGTAAACAGTCTGGCCTTTCCGTTCAATAAATTCTGCGAATCTAAGTGGTCGGTTGTCCATCGCTGACGGCAATCTAAATCCGTGTTCGACCAATGTGCGCTTACGAGAGGCATCACCTTCATACATAGCGCCAATTTGCGGCACGGTGACATGTGATTCATCAATTACAACAAGAAAATCTTCTGGAAAATAATCCAATAAACAGTTTGGCGGAGATCCTGCTTCTCGGCCATCGATATGCCTTGAATAGTTTTCGATACCCGAACAGAAGCCCAGCTGACGCATCATTTCGATATCAAAGGTGGTTCGCATTCGGATGCGTTGAGCTTCGAGCAATTTATTCTGGCGCTCGAATTCATCCACCTTGGATTCCATTTCAATTTCGATAGCCGAGATCGCACGATTCATAGTTTCGGGTCCAGCTGAATAGTGGCTAGCCGGAAAGATATACATTTCCGTTTCATCACGGATGATTTCGCCGGTTAATGGGTGCAGCGTTGTAATTCGTTCAATCTCATCGCCAAACATTTCGATTCGAAGCGCCAGCTCTTCATACATGGGAATGATTTCAATGGTGTCGCCACGAACTCGAAATGTTCCACGTTCAAAAGCCATGTCATTTCGTTTATATTGAATGTCAACGAACCTGCGCAACAACTTATTGCGTTCGATCGAATCGCCAACCTTCAACTTAATCATTCTATCCACATACTCTTGCGGAGTACCGAGACCATAAATGCATGAAACGGTCGCAACAACAATTACATCTCGGCGCGTAAGAAGTGAGTTTGTCGCTGAATGTCGAAGCCGTTCTACCTCACTATTTACCGAGCTATCTTTTTCGATGAAGGTATCTGTTTGCGGAACATAAGCTTCTGGTTGGTAGTAGTCGTAATACGAAACAAAGTATTCGACCGCGTTATTAGGCATTAACTCACGGAACTCATTTGCCAACTGGGCTGCCAAAGTTTTATTTGGCGCTAGGACCAAGGTTGGCCGCTGAAGTTTTTCAATCAGCCAAGCCGTTGTTGCAGATTTACCAGTTCCGGTTGCACCAAGAAGAACTACATCAGACTCTCCCGCGTTGATCCGCATTGCAAGATCTTCTATCGCTGCCGGCTGGTCTCCCGACGGGATGTATTCACTTATTACTTGAAAGGGATTAACTTTGCGCTGCAGGTCAGTAATTGGGCGCATAACTTAACTTGCACTCGCTTTAGCACGAGGAAGAAGAACATCTTCATATACATTTTCAACCTGACGAAGAAGCTGATCCATATCGCCATCGTTGTTAAACACTAAATCAGCAATGGCTGCCCGCTGCTCATCGGTAGCCTGAACTTTCATTCGGGCCTCAATTTCATAACCCTTGAGCCCACGGCCTTTAAGCCTTGAAATTCGATTCTCTAAAGTTGCCTCCACTGTGATGATGTAATCAAATCTATCTTGGCCCATTTTTTCAATTGTTTCTATCAGGATTGGAATCTGGTAAATAATCACAGCATCTTCTGGGCTATCTTCGATAATCTCGTCAAAGGCTTCAGCCACACGTGGATGAATAATTCCTTCTAAAGTTTTGCGAGCCCCAGGGTCTGCAAAGACGATTTGCCCTAGTTTGCTGCGATCTAAGATTCCATTGGTGAGAATTTCATCGCCAAAAGTTGCTACTAATTCATCAAATCCATCTGTGCCGCGCTCGATAACATCACGGGCAAGTTGATCGGCATCAACAACAACTGCGCCCAGGTCTTCGAAGAAATCTCCAGCAGCAGATTTTCCAGACCCGATTCCGCCAGTAAGAGCAACTTTAATCACGTTGGAATCTTATCTTTTAAAGTGCAGTTCAAATGAAAAGGGCCCCAACCGAAGTCAGGGCCCTTAACTCTATTTACTATTCTGCGGCAGTTTCTGCAGCAGGTGTATCGCCGGCAGCGGCATCGGCAGCTTTTGCCTCTTCCTTCTGCTTGCGGTGTGCCATGAAGCGGGTTTGTGCTTCGGCATATAGACGTTCCCACTCTTCGCGTTGTGCTTCGAAACCAGGGCGCCACTCTTGAGAATCAGCATCGAAACCTTCTGGATAAATGAAGTTTCCTTCTGCGTCGTAACGAGCAGCCATTCCATATTGGGTTGGATCGAATGCTTCGATTTCAACTTCATGACCTTCGTTAGCTTGCTTCAATGAAAGAGAGATACGACGACGTTCTAGGTCGATATCAATAATCTTCACAAATAGCTCGTCGCCAACTTGAACAACTTGCTCTGGAATTTCAACGTGGCGTTCGGCTAACTCTGAAATGTGAACTAGACCTTCGATTCCTTCGAATACTCGAATGAATGCACCGAATGGAACTAGCTTGGTAACTTCACCAGGAACAACCTGGTTAATTGTGTGTGTGCGAGCAAATGCTTGCCACGGATCTTCTTGAGTTGCCTTGAGCGAAAGTGATACGCGCTCACGTTCGAAGTCGACTTCTAGAACTTCAACGGTGACTGCATCGCCAACTTCTACAACTTCATTTGGATGATCAATATGCTTCCATGAAAGTTCAGATACGTGAACCAAACCATCTACGCCACCAAGGTCTACGAAAGCACCGAAGTTAACGATTGATGAAACAACACCTGAACGAACCTGACCCTTTTCAAGTTGGTTCAGGAATGTTGTGCGTGAAGCTGATTGGGTTTGTTCTAGGAATGCCCGACGTGAAAGAACTACGTTATTGCGATTCTTATCGAGTTCGATAATGCGTGCTTCAACTTGTTGTCCGATGTAAGGAGTCAAGTCGCGAACGCGGCGCATTTCTACGAGTGATGCCGGCAAGAAGCCGCGAAGACCGATGTCAACGATTAGACCACCCTTAACAACTTCAATAACAGTTCCGGTGACGACTTCGTCACGCTCTTTCTTGCCTTCGATATCTCCCCAGGCGCGTTCGTATTGTGCGCGCTTCTTTGAAAGGATTAAACGACCTTCTTTATCTTCCTTAGTAATTACAAGTGCTTCAACGCGATCGCCGACAGAAACAATCTCTGAAGGATCGATGTCGTGGCGGATAGATAGTTCGCGGGAAGGGATAACACCTTCGGTCTTGTAACCAATGTCAAGCAAAACTTCTTCGCGATCAATTTGAACAACGGTTCCGATAACTAGATCGCCATCATTAAAATTCTTAATTGTGCCTTCAATTGCGGCAAGAAAATCTTCGGCTGAGCCGATGTCGTTTACTGTGATTTGTGTAGGGGTCAAAATTCTCCGAAGGAATAGAAGTAGTAGGGACAGGACAATTCATAAATCTGGGTGATTCACGAAGGGCTAAGGCTACTTGCGTGCTGCTGGATGGTCAAAATTCAGGCCTGACCTCGAAAATAAGCGGCCTATTTAGCGTAACTAGTGTGCCGCTAAATCCCAACTTGTTCCGATTCCAATATTCACATCTAGCGGAATTGAGAGCTCAAATGCGCTGCCCATTCCATTTTTAACAAGGCCAGTAAGTATTTCAGTCTCACCTTCAGCAACTTCAAGAATGAGTTCATCGTGTACTTGAAGTAACAACCTAGATTTCAGGCCCTGATCTATAATCCCTTTCGCAACATTTAACATCGCAACTTTTATGATGTCTGCTGCGGAACCTTGTATCGGAGCATTGAGTGCCATGCGCTCTGCTACTTCTCGCCTTGGTCGGTTCTCACTTGTTAAGTCAGGAAGATAGCGACGTCTTCCCATAATTGTTTCGGTGTAACCCTTTTCGCGTGCAATCACTACAACTTGAGCTAAGTAGTCTCGAATTCCACCAAACCGCGAGAAGTATTTATCCATCAAGATTGCAGCATCAGTTGGTGATAAATCTAATTGTTGGGCTAAACCATAAGCCGACAAACCATAAGCAAGTCCATACGACATCGCCTTGATTTGTCTGCGCATTTCTGGGTCTACGCCATCAGGTGAAACTCCAAATACCAGGCCAGCAACAGTTGAATGTAGGTCCTCTCCCATTTTAAATGCTTCAATTAAATTCGCATCTTTCGAGAGATGGGCCATGATTCGCATTTCAATTTGACTGTAGTCAGCGGTAAGCAGCGTTGTATAGGGAGCCTTCGAAACGAAACAATCGCGAATTTTGCGACCCTCTTCGGTTCGCACCGGAATGTTCTGCAAGTTTGGATTGGTTGAAGAAAGTCTCCCCGTAGCAGTTACCGTCTGCTGGAAAATTGTATGAATCCGACCATCGCTAGCCGTTGCGTCAATTAATCCATCAACCGTTGTAAGCAACTTGCTAGTTTCTCGGATTCTCAATAAGTGCTTGAGAATTGGGTGTTTAGTCTTTGCAAATAACCAGTCCAGGCTCTCGGCATCGGTTGTGAAGCCAGTCTTTATTTTCTTGGTCTTGGGTAGATCCAATTGACCAAACAAGATTGCCTGTAATTGCTTAGGTGATCCAACATTAAATTCTTTGCCTGCTTCTTTATGGGCGCCATTGGTTTCTCGTTCAACTTCCCCTTTAAAGAATGCCGAAAGTCCTCGCAACTTATCTAAATCGACTCCGATTCCATTGCTCTCCATATCAGCCAACTCAACCAAAACCGGGATTTCCATTTCATTCATCAGGGCTGACATTTCTCGTTCTAAAATCTCTTTTTTCAGAATCGGAACTAATTTCATTATCGAAATCGCAGCCAAGCCATCAAACTGTGAGAACAAGGATTCTTCCTGCTCCGCATTAACTACTCCAAGAAATCTTTCAGTTAAATCATCGAGGGCTAGATTGCGGCCACCTGGGTTAATTAGATATGCGGCTAATTCAGTATCGAAAGTTAACCCTGAAACTGGAAAGTTGCGAGCAATTTCCTTTGCACTGTGCAGGTATTTTGGAAGATTTGCATCGCCCCACCAATCTCCTAACTTAGAACCTCGGACAATAAACAATTTGGCTTCATCAAGGGCGACGGAGTATTCGAGAATTTTTCCTTCGGGTGCGCTAAACGCAACCGCCACTGGGTCGGTGCGCCCAACAAGTAATTTAGAAAGTTCTTCAGAAGTGAGCTCTTTTGAAACTATCTTTACATCTACTGGAGCTGCATTCGTTACAGCTGTTTCGCCCTCGCTAGAACCTAGAGACTTAATCCGCTCTTTAAGTGCCTTTATTTCTAACTTATCCAGGAGCAAATTCAATTCTGATACCAACGCTCCCTCCCACAACAATTGCGAGATGGGCGTTTCAATATCCATGTCACTTCGCAACCTCGTGAGTTCCGAATTCAATTCAACGCTGGCGATATTCGCTCGCAGCGAGTCGCCAACTTTCCCTCCGACCGACTCAATGTTCTCAATCAATTTTTCTAAGCTTCCATATTCAGCAATCCACTTTGCCGCAGTCTTCTCGCCAACACCAGGAATCGATGGCAAGTTGTCACTTGGATCTCCTCGCAGCGCAGCAAAATCTGGATACTGCGCAGGTGTTAATCCATATTTTTCAATGACCGCATCTGGTGTCATTCGAGCGAGATCCGTGACTCCGCGTTTTGGATACAAGACGGTTGTCTTTGAATTTATAAGTTGAAAAGAGTCGCGATCACCAGTGCAAATCAAAACTTCAAATCCATCGGATTCGGCACGCTTAGCAAGCGTTGCAATAATGTCATCCGCTTCGAAACCCTCAACCGCAAAATGTCTAATGCCAAAGCCATGAACCAAATCAAAGAGATAACTAGTTTGAGATCTAAACTCATCAGGGGTTGCCGAACGATTTGCCTTGTAATCTGGAAAGCGCTCTGAGCGAAATGTTTTTCTCGAAACATCGAAAGCCGTCGCAATGTGTGTGGGCTTCTCTGCAGTTATCAGGTTAATGAGCATCGAGGCGAATCCATAGATTGCATTAGTGTGCTGTCCACTTGAGGATACGAAATTTTCGGCCGGTAGCGCGTAAAACGCGCGATAGGCCAGAGAATGACCATCGATTAGTAAAAGTTTTTTGGTTGCGCTCATTTCCGGCGAGTCTATTGGTTAGACTTACCAACATGGATGATTTCCTTGAGATTCTGCAGAAGCGTGGCAGTGGCGCCCTTGGCGAAAAAATGGGAATTGAAATTCTCGAAGCATCACCACAGCGACTAGTAGCAAAGATGCCAGTTGAAGGCAACACCCAACCGATGGGCTTATTGCACGGAGGAGCAAGTGTTGTTCTTGCTGAAAGCCTTGGCTCGATCGGAACCGCTCTGCATGCAGGAGTAAATCGAAAGATTGTTGGTGTTGATATAAATGCGACTCATCATAAATCTGCTACATCTGGCTTCGTCATAGGAACTGCTACAGCTATTTCGCTGGGAAAAACTCTCTGTTGTTACGAAGTTGTGATAACCAATGAGGCTGGCGAGAGAACTTGCACCTCAAGAATTACGTGTTTGATTCTTGCCGAAAGATAGACCAACTCGCTAAAGTTGTCAGATACCGGGTCGGTTTCAGCCAGTCTGAATGACCTCCTCCAGGATTGGAAACTATTTTGAATTTGCCCTCCGACACAGTTACGAAGAGTTTTGGTAGGCACTCGTCTTTCCGTAAATCCAGTTCCCTAGCGATTCTTCTACTGCTCTCAGTTTCTTCGGCTCTCTTCTTGGGTTCAAATGCAAGTGCCACTGAAACCGAAGCCGCTCCAACAAAACTTTACGGAACAATCACTGATAAAGATGGCATTGCACTTCCTAATATAGGAATTTCCGTAACCGGGCCAGAAGAATTTACAAAGAATGTAGAAACCGATGCGCAAGGCAATTGGGAGGTTGAAATCCTCACAAAAGGAAGTTTCAACTTAACCATTAATCAAGATGACCTACCTGAGGGGCAATCTCTAACAGACCCAACAAAGGCAACAATCAGAGCCAACGTATTTTCGTTGGGCAACGACCTAAGACTTCTCTTTCCGATAGGTCCCGGTATAGCCAAGGCCAGTATGTTAGAACGTTCCGCACAACTTGCACTCGATGGCCTGATTTTGGGTCTTGTCATTGGACTAGCCGCCCTCGGTCTAAACCTAATCTTTGGAACAACTGGTTTAACAAATTTTGCCCATGGTGAAATTCTTACATTGGGTGGACTGCTTATCTATTACTTAAGCGCAGTCTTAAAATTCCCGGTATTAGTTGCCGCTCCAATCGGGGTTCTTCTCGGGGCATTTATATCCGGATTCTTGCAGGATAGATATCTTTGGAAACCCTTGCGTAAGCGAGGCACTGGACTTATTGCAATGCTCGTAGTTTCAATTGGGCTTGCAATCTTTTTGCGTTATTTCTTCCTCTTCCTGTTTGGTGGAGATACTAGACAGCTCCCACAATATGCTGGGCAAGCAGGATTAGAATTTGGTCTTGTAAGTATTACTCCAAAGTCAATTCTGACAACAAGTATTGGGATCATTTTAATAATCCTTGCAACGCTCTGGTTATTGAAAACTCGCATGGGCAAAGCAAGTCGCGCGGTTTCAGATAATCCAGCCCTAGCCTCAGCTTCTGGAATTGATGTTCAGAAAGTAATTAGAGCGGTCTGGGTTTTGGGAGCTGCCCTAGCGACCTATGCGGGTGTAATCATCACTATAAATCAAGGCGTAAGTTTCTTGATGGGACAGGACATGTTGCTCTTGATCTTCGCCGCCGTCACCTTGGGTGGGCTCGGTACCGCAAATGGCGCCTTAGTTGGGTCTCTAATCATTGGCTTATTCGTCCAACTTTCAACCTTATTTATACCAACAGAGCTTAAATATGTGGGTGCGCTAATTATCTTAATTATTATTTTGATTATTAGACCGCAAGGAATTTTGGGTAAGAAAGAGAGGATTGGGTAGATGGACTTTCTCTTTATTACACAGCAGACGCTAAGCGCAACGATTGGTGTAAACACAATAATCTTCGCTCTCGCAGCTATCGGACTTAATATGCACTTCGGATATACCGGACTTCTAAACTTCGGACAAGCAGGCTTTTTGGCCATTGGAGCATACAGCGTTGCCGTCCCGGTAGTTTCTTTTGGTGTCCCGCTTTGGATTGCCTTTCTAATCGGAATCTTTAACTCGATAATCTTTGCCCTACTTCTTGGAATTCCTACACTTCGGCTTCGGGCAGATTATCTTGCGATCGTAACTATTGCTGCCGCCGAGATCGTCCGACAGATTGCAAGATCAGCAACATTCAACGAGTGGCTAGGTGGATCTGATGGAATTACCGGGAAATTTGGAAAAGATTTCTTCGATCTCAACCCATTTAAGTCAGGTTTAGATACCCCAATCCTGCGCTTCAATGCCAATGACCTCTGGGTTGTAATCGTAGGTTGGAGCCTGGTTGCAGTAATTACATTTGTAATGTGGATTATGGTCAACTCACCATGGGGACGACTAATGCGCGCCATTCGTGAAGACGAGGATGCGGTTCGCTCTCTCGGAAAAAATGTCTACCTCTACAAAATGCAATCTCTGATTATTGGTGGTGTTATCGGTTCTATCGGCGGATTTGTTTATGCCTTATCTCGCCAATCTGTTCAGCCGGATAACTACGGAACTGCTTTAACCTTCTTCGCTTACACCGTTCTTATTCTTGGAGGCGCTGCAAGAGTCTTCTCCCCAGTAGTTGGAGCAATGATTTTCTGGTTCTTGATCGTCTTTATCGAGCAGATTTTGCGTCAAGGTGTTAGCAATAATCTGATTCCAGATTGGTTGATCGGCGTAAATCAAGTTGGACAAATTAGATTCATGTTGATGGGTCTTGGACTGATGGCACTTATGATTTTTAGACCGCAAGGTATCTTTGGAGATAAGAAGGAGTTGGCACTTGATGCAAAAGCCTAAGAGCACAGATGCAAATTTTGCATCGACAACTTCCCCTACTCCGGGCTCTGTAAAATCAGATCCGATTCTTGTTGCGGATAAGATTCTTAGACAATTTGGTGGGCTCACTGCCGTAAATGTTGACCACCTTGAAATTCAGAGAGGGTCAATCACCGCGCTTATTGGCCCTAATGGCGCAGGAAAGACGACCTTCTTCAATCTCTTAACCGGTTATGACAGCCCAAACTCTGGGACATGGAGCTTTAATGGAAGAGAACTTAATGGGATTCCACCTCATAAAGTTGCCCGTTTAGGAATGGTTAGAACATTCCAATTAACAAAGGCTCTATATCGATTGACCGTTATCGAGAATATGGCGCTAGGCGCCCGGAACCAAAAAGGTGAATCTGTTCTGCGTTCAGTATTTCCATGGATTTGGCGTGCTCAAGAGGCGGAGATCCGGGCTCGTGCCACTGAAATATTACGAAAGTTCAAACTTCTGGAGAAGCAAGATGATTTTGCCGCGGCGCTATCTGGCGGACAGCGCAAACTCCTTGAGATGGCGCGTGCACTAATGGTTGAACCAGAAATGATTATGCTAGATGAACCAATGGCAGGTGTTAATCCTGCACTCAAACAATCTCTTCTCGAACACATCAAAGAGCTACGAACCGAGGGAAAGACTGTCTTGTTCGTTGAACATGACATGGATATGGTGCACGAGATTAGCGATTGGGTAATTGTTATGGCGCAAGGTGCAGTCATAGCCGAAGGAACACCAGCCTCAGTCATGGGCAATGAAGAAGTTATAGCGGCCTATCTCGGTGCGCACCATAACGACGATTTATCTGCCGATCAGGAAGGTGCATAAAATGGCTACCACACCTTCATCTGCAACAGCGCTAGTTGATGCCAAAGATTTGGTAGCAGGCTATCTGCCTGGCATTAACATTCTCAACGGATGCAATCTCTACGCAAATAAGGGAGAGCTAGTTGGAATTATCGGTCCCAATGGTGCCGGAAAATCGACTCTCCTAAAGGCGCTCTTTGGATTAGTGAAAGTTCGAGAGGGCCAAGTCACCTTGAATGGTGAGACGATTACGAACATGCGAGCCGATGAACTCGTAAGCCGTGGAATAGGTTTTGTGCCACAGAGCAACAATGTTTTCCCTTCACTCACCATTGAAGAGAATTTGCAGATGGGCGCTTTTCAAGCCCCTGCTCTATTCAATGAGCGCTTTGATTTTGTGGTAAATCTCTTTCCAACTCTTGGAACTCGCCGCAAGCAACGCGCCGGCTCGCTATCTGGAGGAGAACGCCAGATGGTTGCAATGGGACGTGCTCTGATGATGAATCCATCCGTGCTCTTACTCGATGAACCTAGCGCCGGGCTATCCCCAGCGTTACAAGATGAAGTTTTCGTCCGAGTTAGAGAGATAAATAAGATTGGCGTAACCGTGATTATGGTGGAGCAGAATGCTAGAAGGTGTCTGCAAATTGTCGATCGGGGTTATGTTTTAGATCAAGGTACAAATGCTTATGAGGGAACCGGAAAATCACTATCTACGGATCCAAAGGTTATAGAACTCTACCTAGGTACCCTGGCTCAGCAGAAATAGTAAAAATAGTAAAAATAGTAAAAAGTTAGCGCTCAGATAAAAGTAAGAGAGGCCCGCCGTTTAAAACGGCGGGCCTCTCCATTTCTACTTTTCTGCTATTGGCAGCTAATTACTCGCCCGCTGGCACATCACCAGAGATGAACTCTGCTGGAAGTGCTACGTACTTATCGTTAGCTGTGTATTGGTAGATACCCATAGTTGCATATGAAGGATCTCCATTGTCAGCGAACTCAACTGGACCAGAAACACCGTCGTAGTCGATATCTTCGCCATCAGCGATTAGCTCTTTGCAAGCCGCAAAGGTTGTGCACTTTGTGCCACCCTTTGAAACAGATACTAGGTTGTCACGGATTGTCTGACCATCCGTTGCACCACCTTGTTCTGCTGCAAGTGCAATCAGAATAATTGCATCATATGACTCAGGAGCATATGAGAAGTCTGTCAGTCCTGGATCTACTCCAAGTAGACGCTTTTGAAGTGTGTCATCAGCGAATACACCAGGAAGAGTAGCTTTTACGCCATTCATGATTCCTGCAGGTAGATCCTTGTAAGCACCACTTGAAAGGTTTCCATCAACAAGATAGGTCTTGACCTTATCTGGGCCAATTCCTTGCTTGATTAGTTCAGTGAAAATCTTCGCTGTCTCATCAAAGCCGATGATTGCAATTGCATCTGGCTTTGCAGCCTTTGCCTTTGCAACATCTGCTGAGAATTCAGCAGCTTGTGGGTTGTAAACGATTGTTGAAGATGTTCCAGTAAATGCGGCAGCTGCATACTTAGCTAGACCGTTACCGTAAGCATCATCAAGGTTTAGGAATACAGCATTTTTCGCGCCTTCTTTAGCCATTAGTTGACCAAGAACTGCTCCCTGGAAGGTATCTGATGGTGCGGTGCGGAAGTAGTATCCATCATCATCATAATTTGTGAAGTCAGGTGAAGTGTTAGCTGGTGAGAAGTGAACGATTTTTTCGCCAGCAATCTTGTCGATTACTGTGAAAGAAACTCCTGAAGATGCTGCACCAACGATTGCACTAACGCCAGCTGATATATGTGAATCAGTTGTTTGTTGTGCAATGTCAGAACTTGTGTCTCCTGAATCGCCACGGATGTGTTCTACGTTCTCGCCCAATACGCCACCTGCTGCGTTGATTTCTTCAATAGCTAAATCAACTCCGGCAAACTCTGGGGGCCCTAGGAATGCAAGACTTCCTGTCTCAGGAAGTAGTGAACCTATTTTTAATGGACCAGAGGCGTTGTTCCCGCTACCGCAGCTCACTAGAACTAAGCTTGCAACAGTTGCAACAGCAACCAAGGTCGCTTTTTTGAATTTCTGCATTTTCTCCCTTTCGGTATGTGCCTGCTTGAACTTGTATAACTAGAGCCCAAGAAGGATGCCCGAAGCATAACTCGATTTAAATTTTGGGTAAATAGATTTGGTGTGTTTCAAGGGAGTAAAATTCGGGATTTATTTCAGAAATCAAACTTTTCGGCCTTTTCAGGGTCGGTTACTGCTAAAGCAACCTCCTTCATAGATAGTCGGCGGTCCATCGCGGACCTCTGGATCCACGTAAAGGCTTCCGGTTCGCTTAAATCCATCGCCTTCATCAAGATCCCTTTGGCACGGTCAATGATCTTTCTGGTTTCCAATCTTTCATATAAATCTGCGACCTCTTCTCTTAAAGTTCGCATTTGAAGATGCCTGCTCATCGCGATTTCGATAGCCGGTGTTAAATCGTTGACGCTAAATGGTTTAACCACATATGCCATCACGCCAGCATCCCTTGCACGTTCTACCAATTCTTTTTGACTAAATGCAGTGAGCATTAATACTGGTGAAATTTCAATTATTTCTTGGGCCGCTGAAATTCCATCGAGCTCTGGCATTTTTACATCAAGGATTACAAGATCTGGTTTTAACTCCTTTGCAAGAGCTACTGCTTCAACTCCGTTGGTTGCCTGGCCTACAACTTCGTAACCAGCCTCTGTAAGCATTTCAACTAGGTCAAGGCGAATTAGGGCTTCATCTTCGGCAACCAAAATTCTGGCTGGTCTATTTTCGGCCATGTTCTTTAAATTCTTTGACATGTGCCTCGAGTCGGATTTGAACCGACACTGTGCGGATTTTGAGTCCGCCCTCTCTACCGTTGGAGTACCGAGGCAATTATTTCCTAAACTTTACTTAACTTACCGCCCCTACTTTAACTACTTACGATATGCCGGAGCAATTCCTTCAACTGCATCGCCAACACGGTGAACTCGCATAGCGTTGGTCGAACCCGGAATTCCGGGTGGCGAACCTGCAACGATAATAACGCTCTCGCCCTTAGAAACGCGATTGGAGTCGATAAGAATCCGGTCAACCTGGGCAACCATTTCATCGGTATGCAAAACCATCTGGGTAATCTTTGGTTCGATTCCCCAGGAGAGTGCCAACTGATTAAAGACTTCGATGGTTGGGGTTAGCGCCATAATATTTATTGGAGAACGAAGTCTCGACATCCGACGTGCGGAATCACCGCTCTGAGTAAAGGCCACTAGATACTTTGCCCCGATGATTGCTCCGACCTCTGTGGCGGCCTTAGTGATTGCGCCACCTTTGGTTTTTGGATCGTGCCGCAGAGCAGGAATTCGGTCCAACATAACTTCTTCGGTTCGTTCAATGATTCGGGCCATGGTTGTAACAGCTTCAATCGCGAATTCACCAATACTAGTTTCACCGGAGAGCATCAGAGCATCTGCTCCGTCTAGAACAGCATTAGCGCAATCTGTTGCTTCAGCCCTAGTTGGCCTGGAATTTGTAATCATCGAATCAAGCATTTGCGTTGCCACGATTACAGGCTTAGCCGCCTCACGGGCGAGCATTACACATTGCTTCTGAACTAGTGGGACTTCTTCGATTGGCATTTCAACACCGAGGTCTCCCCTTGCGACCATGATGCCATCGAAGGCAGCGATAATTTCTTCTAAGTTATCAACAGCCTGCGGCTTCTCAATCTTTGCAATAACTGGGCGGCGAATTCCCTCTTGATCCATAATCAAATGGACATCTTTAATATCTTTTGCGCTACGAACAAATGAAAGCGCGATGAAATCAGCACCCGCGCGCAGTCCCCAGCGTAGATCTTCCTTATCTTTCTCTGACAGTGCCGGAACCGAAACCGCTACTCCGGGAAGATTGATTCCTTTGTTATTGCTCACGGCGCCCGGTTCGATGCACTTTGTGATTACGTCATTACCCTTAACCTCAAGAACTTCTACCGTAACTTTTCCATCGTCGATAAGAATTCGATCACCTGGCTTGCAATCGCCCGGAAGTCCTTTATAGGTTGTGCCAACCCGCTCCTTAGTCCCAGGAACTTCATCAGTAGTAATTGTAAAGATATCGCCGCGAGCCAGATCGTGTGGGCCATCTTCAAATCTTGCTAAACGAATCTTCGGACCTTGTAGATCCACAAGTATCGCAACCGCTACACCAGCTTTAATTGCCGCTGCCCGAACCGAATCAAGCCGGGTCTGATGTTCTGGATAGCCACCGTGTGACAAATTAAGGCGCGCCATATTCATGCCAGCAGCAATTAACTCGTCAATTTTTCCTGGTGATTCAACAGCTGGTCCCATCGTGCAAACAATCTTTGCTCTACGCATTTTTTCGAGACCGCTTCCTAATTATTTACTTCATTGTTTCGAGAGATCTACTAGACCATCATTGGTCGAGCAGTTGGTTCGATTGGTGCAGGTAATTGGGTTTCACCAACTAAGAATTCATCGACTGCTGCAGCGGCGCTACGACCTTCAGCAATTGCCCAAACAATCAGAGATTGTCCACGGCCAGCATCACCAGCAACATAAACACCTTCGACCGCAGTTGAATAACAGTCATCACGAATGATATTTCCACGATCGTCGAAGGTGACTTCAAGTTGCTTCAAAAGTTCAGACTTCTCTGGACCAACAAATCCCATCGCTAGAAAGACTAAATCTGCCGGTAATTCTCTTTCAGAGCCTTCGACCTTGGTGAACTTGCCATCAATAAGTTCTGTTTCAACTAATTTGATGGCGCGTAAATTGCCCTTGCCATCACCTAGAAACTCTTCGGTTGAAACTGCGAACATCCGCTCGCCCGCTTCTTCATGTGCACTACTTACTCGATAAATCATTGGGTAAGTTGGCCATGGCTGAGAAGAAGGTCGCTCTTCAGCCGGTCTAGGCATAATTTCGAGTTGAGTAACGCTAGCTGCACCTTGGCGAATTGCAGTTCCTAAGCAGTCCGCTCCAGTGTCTCCGCCACCAAGAATTACAACGTGCTTACCCTTGGCATTTACCTGTGGCTCGCCACTTAATTCGTTTAGTCCTTGTGCATTTCCCCAAGGTAAATACTCCATCGCTTGATGAACGCCTTGTAATTCGCGGCCAGACACTTGAAGATCGCGCCAGTTAGTTGCGCCGACAGCAAGAACAATTGCATCGTATTTGGATTTAAGTTCGCTGCCAGTTATATCTACACCAACATTTATTCCACTTCTAAATCTTGTGCCTTCGGCTTCCATCTGTGCAATTCGTCGATCAAGAATTGATTTCTCCATTTTGAACTCTGGAATTCCGTAACGCAGTAACCCGCCTGGCTTTGCGCCCCTTTCATAAACCGCCACAGTATGTCCGGCACGCGTTAATTGTTGCGCAGCCGCTAAACCTGCTGGGCCCGAACCGATAACCGCAACAGTTTTACCAGTGAGACGTTCCGATGGAAGTGGGACAACTGAACCATTTGCGAATGCTTCTTCAATAGTGCGAAGTTCAACCTGCTTGATTGTTACTGCATCAGCATTAATCCCAACAACACATGCAGTTTCACAAGGAGCAGGACAGAGCCGCCCAGTAAATTCTGGAAAGTTATTGGTTGCATGCAGGCGATCAATGGCTTCGCGCATCTCGCCGCGCCAGATTAAGTCGTTCCACTCTGGAATCAAATTACCGAGTGGACAGCCTTGATGGCAGAACGGAATTCCGCAATCCATGCAACGTCCCGCTTGCTTCTTGAGAACAGATAAATCTTGTGGTTCGTAAACTTCTTTCCAATCAAGAATTCGGACGTCGACTGGTCGGCGCTTCGGTGTCTCTCTTGGAGTTGTTAGAAATCCCTTTGGATCAGCCATTGACCGCCTCCATAACCACCTTGTCGACTGGTAAACCTTCGCGTTCTGCTCGATCCATTGCGGCAAGAACCCGAGCATAATCTCGAGGCATAATCATGGAGATTCGCTTCTTGCTCTCATCCCAATTTTTCAACAATTGTGCGGCAACAACTGAGCCAGTTTCTGCTTCGAAGTTAGAGAGTAAATCTCTTACATATATTTCTTGATCTGCAGGCAGCGCCAATATATCCACTAGTTCTGTATTAACTAGCGCAGCATCAAGATCTAATACGAATGCTCTTCCACCAGACATACCAGCTGCAAAGTTACGACCAGTTCGGCCAAGAACTAAGGCAATTCCGCCAGTCATGTATTCGCAACCGTGATCACCGATTCCCTCAACGACTGCAACCGCGCCAGAATTTCTTACACAAAAACGCTCTCCAACTCGGCCTCGAATAAATATCTGACCAGAAGTAGCGCCATAGCCAATTACATTTCCAGCGATAACATTTAATTCCGAAGCAAAAGTTGCTTTCTCATCTGGTCGAATAATTACTCGACCACCTGACAAGCCCTTCCCAACATAGTCATTCGCATCGCCATAAAGACGGAGAGTTAGGCCCTTTGGTATGAATGATCCGAAGGAGTTTCCAGCGGTTCCGTGGAATGAGATATTCACAGTGTTATCTGGAAGGCCAGCACCGCCGAATTTGCGAGTTATCTCAGAACCCAACATTGTGCCAACCGTGCGGTTCACATTCTTAATCGGCATTTCGATATTCACCGATTCCCCGGAATTGAGTGCCGGAGCTGCAAGCTCAATTAATTTATTATCAAGTGCTTTAGCTAAGCCGTGATCTTGGGTGGTTGAATTTCTGCGAGGTGCATCAGTATCGAATACTGGTGCCTGCAAAAGCGGAGCCAAGTCGAGACCACTTGCTTTCCAATGTTTAATTGCTTTTTTGGTATCCAGGAATTCAACTTGCCCGATAGCTTCTTGCAGTGTTCTAAAGCCAAGCTCTGCCAATATTTCACGAACTTCGTCTGCAATATATTCGAAGAAGGTTTCAACGAACTCAGGCTTACCATTGAACTTTGCGCGTAATTCTGGATTCTGAGTTGCGACGCCAACTGGGCAGGTATCGAGATGACAGACTCGCATCATCACGCATCCAGATACAACAAGTGGCGCGGTAGCAAAACCAAATTCTTCGCCACCCAGCAGAGCTGCAATAACAATGTCACGTCCAGTTTTCATCTGGCCATCTACCTGAACAACAATGCGGTCGCGCAATCCATTTAGCATTAAGGTCTGTTGAGTTTCGGCAAGACCTAACTCCCAAGGTGCACCCGCATGCTTTAGCGAAGTAAGTGGAGATGCTCCGGTTCCACCATCATGTCCAGAGATCAGAACCACATCAGCATGTGCTTTACTTACTCCTGCGGCAACAGTTCCTACTCCGACTTCAGCAACCAACTTCACATGAACGCGGGCATTCTTATTTGCATTCTTTAGATCGTGGATAAGTTGAGCCAGATCCTCAATTGAATAAATGTCGTGATGAGGTGGTGGTGAAATTAAACCAACACCAGGGGTTGAATAACGAACCTTTGCAATCCATGGATAAACCTTGCCACCAGGAAGTTGTCCGCCTTCGCCAGGCTTTGCTCCTTGTGCCATCTTTATTTGGATGTCATCGGCATTGACTAGATATTCACTAGTAACTCCAAATCGCCCTGAAGCAACCTGTTTAATCGAAGATCTACGAGAATCGCCATTCGCTTCCAGGTTGTAGCGTTCTGGATCTTCCCCGCCCTCGCCAGTATTTGATTTACCACCAAGACGATTCATGGCGATTGCAAGAGTCTCGTGCGCTTCTGCTGATATCGAACCATATGACATGGCTCCAGTAGAAAAGCGTTTGATGATATCTGAGCGAGATTCAACTTCTTCAATTGGAATAGTTGGACGAACTCCAGTTTTGAATTCAAAGAGACCGCGAAGCGTCATCAATCGCTTTGATTGATCATCTACTCGACTGGTGTAGCGCTTAAAAATGTCATATCGCTTATTACGGGTTGCATGTTGTAACGCAAATACAGTTTCTGGGTCGAACAAATGTGGTTCGCCCTCACGTCGCCATTGGTATTCGCCACCGATAGGTAGTCGCTTTGTTCCAGGAATTTCGCCCCCTGGTGGATATGCGATGTGATGGCGGGCGATAGTTTCTTGAGCAATCATGTCGATTGATACGCCGCCAAGTTTTGAAGTCACGCCAACGAAATATTCATCAACGACTTCACGAGATAAGCCAATGGCTTCAAATACTTGGGCACCGGTATATGAAGCTATCGTGGAAATGCCCATCTTTGACATAACTTTTAGAACACCTTTGCCAAGGGACTTAATTAAATTCGCAACAGCTTTCTCTGGAGTTATCCCAGTAATCTCACCTTGACGAACTAAATCTTCGGCTGACTCCATTGCAAGATAAGGATTAATCGCTGCTGCTCCGAAGCCGACAAGAAGTGCAACATGGTGAACTTCACGCACTTCCCCAGATTCAACAACTAGTCCAACCTTGGTGCGGGTTTTCTCGCGGATTAAATGATGATGAACCGCGGCAGTTAATAAAAGTGATGGGATTGGTGCATCTTCAGCATCGCCATCACGATCTGAAAGAACAATTATGTGCGCACCATCTTTAATTGCTTGGGAAACTTCTTGACGAATCTCGGTGATTCGATTGGCTAGCGCCTCGCCTCCACCTTGCACTGGAAAGAGGCCCCGAACAACATGCGCTGCAAAGCCTGGATGGTTTCCATCAGCATTAACATGAATCAACCTTGCGAGTTCGTCATTATCAATCACTGGAAAATCCAGAGCAATTTGACGACATGAAGCTGGTCCTGGATCAAGAAGATTAAACTCTGGACCCACGGTGCTGGATAGGCTGGTGACTAATTCTTCTCTAATTGCGTCCAGTGGTGGATTAGTAACTTGTGCAAATAGCTGTGAGAAATAATCGTAAAGAAGTCTTGGCTTTGCAGATAATGCTGCAATCGGTGAATCTGTTCCCATTGATCCAAGCGCCTCGCCACCAGATTTAGCCATTGGCGTCAAAATAATTCTGATCTCTTCTTCGGTATATCCGAATGCGCGTTGACGTCTCAGAACAGAAGAGTGCGGATAAACAATATGTTCGCGAGAAGGTAAATCTTCAAGGCGCACAAGTCCGGCATGCAACCACTCGCCATAAGGAGCAGCGTTAGCAAGCGAATCCTTAATCTCGTCATCTTCGATGATTCGGCCAGCCTCGGTATCAACCAAGAACATACGTCCTGGCTTCAATCTACCCTTGCTCTCAATTTCTTCTGGTTCAAAATCCAGAACACCAAATTCACTGGCAAGAACAACTAAGCCAGATTTAGTTATCCAGTAACGAGATGGGCGTAGTCCATTGCGATCCAGAACTGCGCCGATTTGTCTACCATCTGTGAATGTGATGCAAGCTGGTCCATCCCAAGGTTCCATAATGCTTGAGTGGAAGGCATAGAAATCTTTTCGGGACTGCGACATCGTTGCATGATTTTCCCAAGCTTCAGGAATCATCATCAAAACTGAATGCGGAAGTGAACGACCGCCCAAATAAAGGAGCTCTAGAACTTCATCAAAAGAACCAGAGTCGCTGCTTGAGTCATCGACAATTGGAAATAATCGATTCAAATCTCCTGGAATGATTTCACTGGCCAATAAAGACTCACGTGCTCGCATCCAATTGCGGTTTCCACGAACTGTATTTATCTCACCGTTATGCGCGATGAATCGATATGGATGTGCAAGCGGCCAGGAAGGGAAGGTATTTGTTGAGAATCTGGAATGAACCAGAGCAAGTGTTGAAACAACGCGACTATCAGATAAATCTGGGAAGAATTCCTCAAGTTGCCCGGTTGTAAGCATTCCCTTATAGACAATTGTTCTTACCGAGAGTGAAGGAACATAAAGTGGGAAGCGGTGCTCTATTCGCTTTCTAAAGCAGAACGCTAATCGCTCTAAATCTAAATCAAACTCACTATTGATACCCGCGACAAAAATCTGCTCAAATTTAGGCATTACAGATAGCGCGGTTTTACCAATTGATTTGGCATCGATTGGGAGATCACGCCATCCAAGAACTTGTAGTCCTTCTTCATGCGCAATTGCTTCGATGGCCGCACGATCTGAAAATGACTTATCAATGAAAATTATGCCGGTCGCATACTTGCCAGCCTCTGGCAATTTGAAATCAATAACTTCGCGATAGAACGCATCTGGAATACAAATCAAAATTCCGGCGCCATCGCCGCTATCTGGTTCGGCTCCGGTTGCACCACGGTGCTCCATGTTTCGAAGCGCGGTTAAACCTTGAGAGACAATTTCGTGGGTAGCTTTTTTAGTTAACGTTGCGACCATAGCAACACCACAAGAGTCGCGCTCTTGAGTTGGGTCATATAAACCCTGTGCCAATGGCACCGTTGAAAATAAAGTCACGAAAACTCCCAAAAAATTATGAGGTGATTCGGGACGACAATGGCCCAAAGGATTTAACGACTAAATGTTACAGGTGAAGGATAGCAATCGCTCCCCGATTTATATACCTGTCAGATGGACCAGTGAGCCAATTCCCGCTGTAATTGCCATGCCCAGAGAGCCACCGATCAAGATGCGAATCGTAGTTTTGAAGTAAGGCGAACCCGCTATTCGAGCGGTTAATACCCCTGTTCCGATAAGTCCAGCGACGGTAAAGCCAATAATGCTTAGGACCTTCGTGCCCAAGGTTGGTGCGAGTGCGCCAGCAAATGGAATAAGTCCACCGGCCGTGAAACTTAGGGCAGAAGCTATCGATGCCTGAACTGGGCGCGCTTTAGTATGTGGAAACTGTCCAAGTTCATCACGAAGATGCGCTTCAAGAGCATCTCTTTCAGTCATAGCTTTCGCGACCTCGGTTGCTAATTCTCGATTGAGACCACGGTTCATATAAATTTCAATTAACTCTTCTAATTCACCAGCCGGATCTACTGCAAGGTGTTCCATCTCCAACAACCGATCTGACTCTTCAATATCGTTCTGTGATCTAACAGAGATGTATTCACCAACCGCCATAGACATTGCGCCGGCAGCAATCCCAGCAGCACCAGCTGTGACTAGAAAATTATCTGCACGCGCGGCCGAGACACCAATCATCAAGCTTGCAGTTGAAACCAGACCGTCGTTTGCGCCAAGAACTGCAGCTCGCAACCACCCAGCACGATGGGTTTTATGATTAGCATTCCTGCGATAAACATCTTCTAAAGCCATGGACTAACCATATCTCTTGCCTCTAGGACTTTTGGGTATTTCCTGAAATTCTTCTAAGAAAAAGGGTCAGTGCTCCAAAAAACAGTATTCCAGCTACCCAAATATTTAGTCGGATTCCAAATATCAAATTGGCTTCATCAATTCGAATCGCTTCTATGAAGAAGCGCCCAAGTGAATATGCCAGAACATAGAAAATGAATACCGTCCCAGTTTTGAAAAAGTTTTTGAAAAACTTTAATTTCATGATTATTGCGGCAACAAAGAAGCACCAAATTGCTTCATAAAGGAAAGTCGGATGAAAAGTAGCAAAATTTTCAAATCCAGATGGTCTACTTTCGCGCGGAATTTCTAGTGCCCAGAAGAGTGTTGTGGGTTTACCGAATAACTCGGCGTTAAACCAATTACCAAATCTGCCAATCCCCTGCGCGATCAACAACCCTGGCGCGATTGCATCAGCCATCTGATAAAAAGAGAGAGAATTTCTCTTTACCTTGAAGAAGATAAATGCCGCAAGAGCGCCGATTGAGATTGCGCCCCAGATTCCCAGCCCGCCTCGCCAAATCTGTAGCGCTTGGATCGGAGAACCATTTTCACCAAAGTATTTCTGTGGAGAGGTAAGAACATGGTAAATCCGACCCCCGATAATTCCAGCAGGCACAACTAATAGAGCTAGATCAGTTATGTCATCTGGATTACCACCGAGTGCTTTATACCTTCTCTTCGTTACCCAGACCGCTGCAAAAATCCCGAGCAAGATGGCCAGCGCATAGAAGTGAAAAGTAAAAAATCCCAACTCCAAAGTTGACGAGCTCGGAGTTGGGATGAATTTCCTCATTTAGGGTCTGCTAATAACAATCCCTGTGGCTACTTGATTCCGGCAGCAGCAAGTGCAGCCTGAAATTTAGCTGGATTGTTGTAATCATTATCAGGAGTCTCTCGACTTAACTCTTTGCCGTTTACAGTAATCGTTGGAGTTGAGTTGACGTTCTTAACAGCTGCATAAGAAGCGCTTGCCTGGGTCCAGTCGTCGTATTTTCCATTGCTTACGCAATCTTGATACTTAGCTGAACTTAAACCAGCCTGGATACCAAGCATGATCATAAATTCCTTGGAATATCTTCCAGTATTTTCTGCACCTTGATTCTGATAAATCAGCTCATGCATTTCGAGGAACTTGCCCTCATCCATCGCGCAGGCTGCAGCATTTGCGGCGATAATTGACTCATTTACACCATTGGTTGACCGTGCACCAACGAATGTCAATGGATGGTAAACAACCTTAGCTTTCTTCTCCACGATCATCTTTTTAATGTATTCGTTATTTACCGCTGTAAAGTTGCGACAAGCGGGGCATTGGAAGTCTTCCCAAATATCTATTTGGTTAGTCAACACAGGGTTGAAAACTAATCCGGATCCGTCGGCCTGAGAGATAGATGCTGGCGCAGAAACATTTGTTGCTGGCTTCTTATCAAAATAGATAAAGATTCCAGTCACTGAAATCACGAAAACAATCATTCCAATTACGATAGCGCGTAAACCCTTATCGCCTGATTTGCTATTTGCCATTTCATCTCTCCTTGATGTTATTTATCTTATTTATCGAGACCTAATTTACCCTTTGGGAAGCGATATATGTAGACAGCGAATACTGCGAGAACAATATCTCGTGCAATCTCTACTGTGTAATTCCATACTGGAAGCTCCTCACTTTCGAGAAGCCCGCCTTTGCCAAAACAGCCACAATCGAGTGATATTCCTCTTATCCAGGCCTGAGCGATTGCGATGATAAACATAATCATTAGGGCACCACCGGCGATCGCATTTAGACGAACCCAGATTCCAAGTACTAAGAAAATTCCAATCGCAACCTCAGCAAAAGGCAGAACAAACCCAAGGAGATTTGCTAAATCAACTGGAAGTATTTGATATGCCCGAACCGAAGTCGCAGATGCGTAGGGGTCGGAAACTTTTAGTGCACCAGCGACAAATAAAACACCACCAAGAATTAATCTGAAAACAAGAGTGAGCCAGGGCTGATATTTAGTTGATATCAGATTAGAAGTTAGTTTTTTCATACAGTTGGGTCGATTCCATCATTTAGTGCGCTCCATGCGCTCTCGGGCTTGCGGTCATACTTCTTAGAGATTCCTCTTTTTGAAATACGAAATATTAAATAGCCGAGAATTCCGGTTGAAATCAAAAGCAGAGTAACTTTAATCATACAAGTTCAATTTCTGAGTGGAAACAAGTGCGCTCTCCAGTATGGCAAGCGGCTCCGGATTGTTTTACAGATAAGAGCAGGCAATCGCTATCGCAATCAAAAGCGAGCGAAAGCACATCTTGGTGGTGTCCTGAAGTTTCGCCCTTAACCCAGAGCTCGTTTCGGCTTCGACTCCAATAGGTCGCACGCTTAGTTTCTAATGTTTTAGTTAAAGACTCTTCATTCATCCAAGCCATCATCAAAACCTCTTTTGACTCTGAATCTTGCGCGATAGCAGCTATTAATTCACCAGCACGAAATCGCTCTGCTATGGCTGGTGGGATTTTCGACATATTCCTATTCTCCACTATTTCGACTTACGCGCGAATTGGAAAACCGCGTTTTGCCAAGTCATTTTTTACATCCGAGATCCGAAGTTCTCCGAAATGAAAGACGCTGGCGGCCAGAACCGCATCGGCGCCAGCAGTTAGCGCCTCGGCAAAATCAGAAATCTTTCCAGCACCACCACTTGCAATTACGGGAACGCTTGAAATCTTTCTCACGGCTGACAGCATCTCAATATCAAATCCAGATTTTGTGCCATCCGCATCCATCGAATTCAAAAGAATTTCTCCTACGCCTCTAAGGATTGCATCCCCTATCCAAGCCAACGCGTCCAAGCCGGCGCTCTGCCGTCCCCCATGAGTTGTTACTTCGAAGCCAGATTTGGTTTGTGCACGTCTGGCATCAACCGAGAGGACAAGAACCTGATTTCCAAATCGGTCAGAGATCTCATTGATTAAATCTGGTCTAGCTATTGCTGCAGTGTTGATTGAAATCTTGTCAGCCCCAGCTCGAAGTAATTCATTTACATTCTCGGCGCTTCGAATTCCACCACCAACTGTTAGGGGGATAAAAACCTGCTCTGCGGTTTTGCGCACAATTTCTAGCGTTGTCTCTCGTTCCTCCACGCTTGCCGAAATATCAAGAAAGGTTAATTCGTCAGCGCCCTCGAGGCCATATTTCTTTGCTAGTTCTACTGGGTCTCCAGCATCTTTTAAATCCTTAAAGTTCACGCCTTTAACGACTCGTCCCCCAGCAACATCAAGGCACGGAATAATCCGCTTTGCCAGTGTCACTTCGTGGCTACTTCCAAAGCCTGGGCAAGTGTAAATGCTCCGGCATAAATTGCCTTACCGACTATCGCGCCCTCAATCCCAATATTTGTCATGCTTCGCAATTCGATTAGATCTGAAAGTTCCGCTATTCCGCCACTTGCAACAACCGGAGTTTTAGTCACAGCACAAACTTCTCGAAGCAAATTAAAGTTTGGACCAGCGAGAGTTCCATCTTTACTAACATCAGTAACTATGTAACGCGAACAACCCGCAGAATCCAATTCCGCAATCATGTCGAAGAGATCGCCTCCGGTTTCGGTCCAACCACGAGTGGCAAGGGTGTGGCCACGCACATCTAGCCCTACAGCAATTCTCTCGCCATAGTTTGCAATAACTTTTGCCGTCCAATCTGGATTTTCGATTGCTGCGGTTCCTAAATTAACTCGTTCGCACCCAGCTAATAGTGCGCGTTCAAGTGAGGCATCATCACGAATGCCGCCTGAGAGCTCTACTTTTATATCAACACTTGAAATGACTTGTTGGATTAAATCAAAATTGCTTCCAGTGCCAAATGCGGCGTCTAGATCTACTAAATGGATCCAACTTGCGCCCCCTAAAACAAATTCATTTGCAACTTCAACTGGAAGTCCATAAGTGCTAGTCGCCGCAAGTTCGCCTTGAACCAGACGGACTGCGCGACCATCCTTAACATCGATAGCTGGCAGAATCTCAAGCGGTGGAAGAGTCATAGAGTTTTAACCCAATTCGTAATCAACTTCGCTCCAGCTGCTCCACTCTTTTCAGGGTGAAACTGCGTTGCAACGACAAAGTCCTTCTCAACCGCTGCCAAAAAATCTTCGCCGTAATTTGTAATTGTATTTGTGGCATCTGGGATGCAACTCTTTGCAGCATAAGAGTGGACAAAGTAAAAGGATTGATCTTCTACGCCTTTAAAGAGTTTAGAAGTATGCGCAGGTGCAACGCGGTTCCAGCCCATGTGTGGAAGAATCGGAGCTTTCAATTCATCTACCTTCCCAGGTAAAACTCCGACACCTTGGGTGTCTTTTTTCTCGCTACTTGATTGAAAAAGTATCTGCATCCCAACACAGATTCCAAAAATTGGACGTTCCTTTGCTACTCGATCTGCAATTATCTCCACACCCCCGACCTGAGTCAGTTGTTCCATGCATGCCGCAAAGGCACCGACTCCAGGAACAATTAGCGCCGAGGCTTCGCTACAAGTTTTTGCATCACGAGTCACTACAACATTTGCTGATGCGACTTCGAATGCTCGCTGTGCCGACCGCAAATTCCCAGAACCATAATCGAGAATTGCGATCAAAGAACGCCCTTCGTCGATGGAATCCCACTTACTCGATTGTCAATTGCACATGCATCGCGAAGTGCCCTAGCAACTGCCTTGAATTGTGCTTCGAAAACGTGGTGAGCATTTCGACCTTCTAAAACTCGAACGTGTAGAGCAATACGTGCTTCAGCGACAATTGATTCCCAGATATGTCGGCCCAGTGTTGTGTCGAAAGTCCCAATGAGTTCAACAATTTCAGGTTGGCGGTGCACTAGATATGGTCTTCCAGATAGATCCACTGCAGCCTGAACTAAGACTTCATCAAGCGGGACCATGGCATCACCAAAGCGACGAATTCCAGATTTGTCCCCCAGCGCTTCACGTAGCGCTTGCCCAAAAGCAAGTGAGGTATCTTCAACGGTGTGGTGAGAATCGACATCAACATCGCCCTTAGTCTTTACGGTTAAATCAAAGCCTGCATGCTTTCCGAGTTGCGAGAGCATGTGGTCAAAAAATGGAACACCAGTATCAATATCTATCGCACCAATTCCATCTAAATTGATTTTTACATCAACGCTAGATTCCTTCGTCTGGCGAGCTACGTGCGCTGTTCTCATCCTTCTCCTCTTTACCTTTTACCTTTGTTGATCAACTAATGTCGATGAACTAATTATGACCTATGAGCGGCAATAGCCGTTAGAAATTCATCATTCTCGCTAGGCAATCCGATAGTTACTCTCAAATAGCCACTAAGGCCAACATCTCTGACAAGAATTCCAGCCGCTACTAATGATTCCCAGGTAGTTTTGGAATCCCCTTTGAACCCACTGAAGAGTAAGAAGTTGGCGCTGCTCGGCGAGACTTTAAAACCTAATTTTGTAAGTTGGGATGTTACTCGATCGCGTTCAGCGATTAGCGCATCAACTTCTGCAAGCAGCGCTTTTGAATTATCTAGCGCTATCAGGGCAAGTGCCTGGGTCGTAGAGCTCAGGTGGTAAGGCAATCTAGTCACAAGCATCGCATCAACAACCGCTTCATTACAAACTGCATACCCAACTCGCGCACCTGCAAATGCAAATGCTTTACTCATGGTTCTGACAACCACAACATTTGGATATTGAGCAATTAAATTTACCGCCGACATTTCCTTTGAAAATTCAGCATAAGCTTCATCAACAACTAGTAAGCCCTTAATTTCGCGACAAGCAATCGCAAGTTCTTCGAGATGTGCGTAAGGAGTTGATGTTCCAGTTGGGTTATTTGGGGTCGTAATAAAAGTTATTCCTGGCTCTTCCTCTGAAATCATTTTGATTGATTTTTTAATATCTATATTGAACGAGGCTTCACGGTCACCTGAAATCCAATTTGTTCCCGTGGCTTTTGCAATCAATGGATGTACGGAATACGAAGGCGTAAATCCAAGTGCTCCTCTACCGCCACATGCCAGCATCAGGGTCTGTAAAATCTCATTACTTCCATTAGCGGCCCAAATATTTCTGGGACCGAAAACAGTGCCTGCGCTCTTACTTAGGTATTTGGCTAGCGCTTCGCGCAGAGCAACCGCATCACGATCTGGATAGCGATTTAGGTTTTCTAACACCTTAGGAAGTGCTTCGAGCATCTCGGCTACAACCTTTTTTGGTAAGTCATATGGATTTTCATTTGTATTCAGAGCTCGAACGCCAGAAATTTGTGGTGCTCCGTATGGTTTTAGATCTGCAAGTTCGCTGCGGATTGGCAGCCAACTAGGCCAGTTCTGATTATCTCCTATCCCCATTACTTCTTACCTTCAAAGCGCGCGCTCATAGCTTCACCGTGTGCTGGCAGATCTTCCGAGTTAGCTAGTGTGATTACATTTGGTGCAATTTCAGTGAAAGCGCTCTCGTCATATTCAATGAAACTTACGCCTTTGAGAAAAGTTTGAACTGATAGCCCGCTTGAGTGGCATGCGCAACCACCAGTAGGTAGAACATGGTTTGATCCAGCAGAATAATCTCCTAAAGAAACTGGTGTGAATCGACCAATGAAGACTGCACCAGCATTTCTAATTTGTTTCGAGACTTGCTTTGAATTAGCTGTTTGAATCTCAAGATGCTCGGCACCATAAGCATTTGCTACATCAACGCCTTGGTCGATCGAATCAACGAGCACAATTGCAGATTGTTTTCCGGAGAGCGCGGTTCGAATTCGCTCTTCGTGCTTAGTCTTTGAGACTTTTATACCTAATTCCGCCTGCACCGCTTCAGCCAATTTTGGTGAATCCGTGATCAAAATCGCCGCTGCAATAACATCGTGTTCAGCCTGACTTATTAAATCTGCAGCGACTTCATTGGCATTAGCGCTCTGGTCGGCAATTATCGCGACTTCGGTAGGCCCCGCTTCTGAATCAATTCCGACTAGGCCACGTAATGCGCGTTTAGCAGCAGCCACATAAATATTTCCAGGCCCGGTAACAACATCAACGCTTTCACAAACTTCTTGGATACCGTAAGCAAACATCGCAATAGCCTGCGCTCCCCCGATTGCATAAACCTCGGTAATACCAAGCAGCGCACATGTGGCAAGAATTGTTCTGTTGGGAAGGCCACCATTTTCGATTTGTGGTGGTGAAGCAACAGCGATGCTGGCGACTTTAGCGATTTGAGCCGGAACTACATTCATGATTACTGAGCTCGGATAAACCGCTCTTCCACCGGGCACATAGAGCCCTACGCGATCTACCGGTATTTGTTTATGAGTGACTTCTCCACCTGCAACAACTTGCGTAAATATCTCACTTCTCAATTGATCAGTGTGAGCTTTTGATACTCTGCGAATTGCCTCTTCTAGCGCTAGCCTGACATCAGAATCCAGCGAATCGAGTGCAGATTTAATTTCAGCTATCGGAACTCGGATCGATTTTGGACGAACACCGTCAAACTTTTCGCATAAGTCTAAGAGTGTAGATTCTGAACCTCTCTTTACGCCCTGCAGAATCGGCTCGATACTTATTAGCGCCGCTTCGATATCTAGTTCTGCTCGAGACAGTTCGGCTCGATATCCCAATTTTGATAAAGATCGGCCACGAAAATCAACAGTTCTAATGGCAGTGGGATTCACTCGCCAATTCTAATCTAAACCAGACAGTCGGGGCCGAGAATTGCCTTGAGGTCAGCGCTCAAACTTGGCGATGCGGTAACTCTCAAATCATCGCCGATTTTCATAACCAGGCTCTTGCGACCATCGTCAAGCTTCAGATGGACTTCTCGTTTTCCGGGATGAGACCTGAGAATTTCTTTTATTCGGTCTACAACTGGTGGCGTGCAGCGAACCGTATCCATAGAAATTATTAGCGGTCCAGTTGGGGCAAGTGAGATATCGGGTATAGATAAATCTAGAGCCATAATCTTGACCTGCTCTTCGCGCTTATCTACTCGTCCCCGAATTATCACGATTCGATCTTCCATGAGATTCATAGAATGTTGAGTGTAGGAATTTGAGAAGAACATAACATCTACTGCGCCCTCGAGATCTTCGATAGTAACAATCGCCCACGAATCTCCACGTCTTGAAACCTTACGTTGAATCTGGGTGATTAATCCACCAATTGTGACGATCTGTTCGTGGCCAATTGATTCATCATTTACCTGGCTGATTGGCACATCTGTTGAAGAACGAAGTAAGTGCTCTACCCCTAATAGCGGATGGTCCGAAACATAAAGTCCTAGCATCTCCCGTTCGTAACTCAGTAGCAGCGCTTTCTCCCACTCTTGATTTGGAATATCAATCTCTACATTTGCAATTGAAGAAGATTGCGAAGACATCTCACTGCCAAATAGATCAAATTGCCCAATTGACTCAGCTCGCTTTGCTTCCATGACTGAATCAATTGCCTCGAGATAAATCAACGTCAAACCCTTTCGAGGGTGGTTTAGTGAATCAAAAGCGCCACCTTTAATGAGAGATTCAATAGTTTTCTTATTGCAAACGTTTGCGTCGACCTTGGTTAAGAAATCTCCGAAGGATTCGTAGCGACCAGAAGCTTGGCGATTTGCAACAATCGAAGCAACCACATTCTCGCCAACATTTCGGATAGCTGTTAAGCCGAAGCGAATGTCATCGCCCAGTGGGGTGTAATCAGATTGAGATTCATTTACATCCGGGGGCAATACTTTAATTCCCATCCGACGGCATTCATTCAAATAGAGAGCGCTCTTATCTTTATCATCTCTGACCGAAGTAAGAAGCGCGGCCATATATTCGGTTGGATAGTTTGCCTTTAAATATCCAGTCCAATACGAGACCATTCCATATCCGGCGCTATGTGCCCGGTTGAATGCATAATCCGAGAATGGAATAAGCGTTTCCCATAATTTATCGATGGCCGATTTCGAGAATCCGTTATCGGTCATACCCTTCTCAAAATTCACATACTCCTTATCAAGAATGTCCTTGTTCTTCTTACCCATCGCTTTTCGTAGAAGATCTGCGCGACCAAGACTAAATCCAGCAACCTTCTGTGCAATCGCCATAACCTGCTCTTGATAAACAATAAGCCCGTAGGTATCCCCCAATATTTCTGAAAGCGCATCCACTAATTCAGGGTGGATCGGGACAACTACCTGTCTTTTATTTTTGCGATCTGCGTAATCATTGTGTGCATTTACGCCCATCGGTCCCGGGCGATATAAAGCAATAACTGCAGATATATCTTCGAAAGAATCCGGATTCATCTGTCGAAGCAGGGCTCGCATAGGCCCACCGTCAAGCTGGAATACCCCGAGTGTTTCACCGCGTCCAAGTAATTGATATGTCTTTGTGTCATCAAGAGTTAGCGTTGCAAGATTTAAATCAATTCCCTTATTTGCCTTTATATTTAATAAACAATCATCTAAGACTGAGAGGTTTCGTAGTCCCAGAAAATCCATCTTCAATAGACCGATAGATTCACACGCGCCCATATCGAATTGCGTAATTATTGCGCCATCAGCCTCGCGACGATGAATTGGAATCACATTTAACAGAGGTTCTTTACTTAGAATCACACCTGCAGCGTGAACACCCCACTGGCGCTTCAAGCCCTCTAGTCCGCGAGCAGTATCAACAATTCGCTTTGAATCTGAATCTGAATCATATAAAGATCTGAATTCTCCAGCTTCACCATAGCGTTCATTCGTTGTATCGAAAACTCCAGCAAGTGAAATATCCTTACCCATTACAGATGGTGGCAACGCTTTAGTTAATTTGTCACCGATCGCATATGGGTAACCAAGGACTCTGGTTGAATCCTTTAAGGCTTGTTTCGATTTAATCGTGCCATAAGTAATGATTTGTGCAACGCGGTCTTCGCCATACTTCTGGGTGGCGTACGCAATCATTTCGGAGCGCCTTCTTTCATCGAAGTCCAGATCAATATCTGGCATCGAAATACGTTCTGGATTTAGAAAACGCTCAAAGAGAAGTCCGTGTTTGATTGGATCTAGCGCTGTGATGCCAAGCGAATAAGAAACCAGCGAACCAGCCGCTGAGCCACGACCTGGACCAACTCGAATGCCAACACTTCTGGCATGCGAACATAAGTCAGAAACAACTAAGAAGTACCCAGGGAAACCCATCTTGATCATTACATCTAATTCATAATTTAAACGTTCTTGATATGCGGCATCCACCTTGCCATCTAGCCTTGCCAGCAAACCCTTGTTCGCCTCTTTGCGCAACCAAGAATCTTCGGTTTCGCCAGCTGGGACTGAATACTGTGGCAAAAGATTTTCATTTTCGCGCATCTTTATATTGCAGCGCTCGGCTACAAGCAATGTGTTGTCGCAGGACTCGGGAATATCAGAAAAGAGTTTTCGCATTTCGGCAGCGCTCTTTAAATAGAACTCGTTATTATCAAATTTAAATCGCTTAGGATCTGCCAGCGTCGAGCCAGACTGAACGCAGAGCAGTGCCTCGTGAGAAGCGGCATCCGCATGATGTGTATAGTGCAAGTCATTTGTTGCAAGTAATGGCAATCCAAGCTCTTTGCCAAGTTTCAGTAAATCAGATTTAACCCTGGTTTCAATATCAATTCCGTGATCCATAACTTCAAGATAAAAATTCTCGGCACCAAAAATATCCCGAAATTCACTTGCAGCAGCTATGGCCTCTTTATATGCTCCCATGCGCAACCGAGTTTGAATTTCACCACCCGGACAACCTGTTGTTGCAATTAGACCACTTGCGTGTTTTGAAAGTAAGTCGCGGTCCATTCGCGGTTTGTAGTAATAACCTTCAAGGGAGGCGAGTGAAGAGAGTCTAAAAAGATTAGAAAGCCCAACGTTGTTCTCCGCAAGAATCGTCATGTGGGTATATGCGCCACCGCCCGAGACATCATCTTCGCCACCATCGGCCCACTTAACGCGCTTCTTTTCAAATCTTGATTCCGGAGCTACATAAGCTTCAATCCCAATAATTGGTTTTACGCCTGCAGCATTGGCCTTCTTATTAAAGTCATAAGCGCCGAATACATTTCCGTGATCTGTAATCGCAATTGCTGGCATTCCCTCTTTTGCAACTTTCGAAACCAATTCATCTACCCGGGCAGCTCCATCGAGCATCGAATACTCGGTATGAACATGTAGGTGGACAAAGCCTGGATCTGCGGACATTTAGGTGAGATTACTACTGTGCTTCAGGGAGTTGGCCCTTGGCCAATATTTCTAGGCAGCGTGTCAGGTCTGGCGGATATTCCGAGAAGAAAGCAATCTCGGAGCCCGAGGATGGGTGAATAAATTTCAACTCGCGGGCGTGAAGCCAAGGTCGAACAATTTGTAGGCGCTCGGCAATTGTGTGGTCCGCGCCGTAAGTCATGTCCCCAACCAATGGATGACGAAGCGCCGAAAAGTGAACTCGAATCTGATGTGTGCGACCAGTCTCTAGCTCAATCTCCAACAACGAAACCGCTGGAAAGAATTCAAGTGCCTTGTAATGCGTAATGCTGGGTTTTCCATCTGCAACAACTGCAAATCGATAATCTTCTTTCGGATGGCGATCGATGGGCGCATCAATTGTTCCCTCTGTTGGGTCCATGTGACCTTGAACTAATGCATGGTAAACCTTTGTCACAGTCCGGTCTCGAAATTGTTGCTTCAAGTTACTGTATGAATTTTCATTCTTTGCAATCACCATCAGGCCTGTGGTCCCAACATCTAATCGGTGCACAACACCTTGGCGTTCGGCAGCTCCACTTGTAGACACTTGATATCCAGCTGCGACTACACCCCCAATGACAGTTGCGCCACGCCAACCAGGACTTGGATGCGCTGCTACTCCTGCTGGTTTATCTATAACGATCACATCAGTGTCGTCATATACAACTTTGAAATTTTCGATTGGTGTCGGCGTCAATACTGGTTCACCAAGTATCGCTGGCATCTTTATCTCTAAATAATCATCGGTATTTACCCGATCCGATTTTGTAAGTGGCTTTCCCTTACGAGTCACTTCATTGTTCTCAATCAAGGTAACAACTGTTGATCGAGAGAGACCCAAAAGTCTTGAGAGGGCAGCATCTACCCGTTCTTGATGTAAGCCCTCAGGTATTGAGACAAATCGAACTTCACGGTCACTCATTTTTTCACTCACTTAGGCACCGATTTCGAAGGAATCTGGGCCCAGATAAGCCAGACAATAGTTGCAGCACCGATCACAATTCCACTATCCGCAATATTAAAAGTTGGCCAATATGGCAGAGAGATCCAATCCACGACTGGACCCTGAAGTCCTCCTGGGCTTCGAAATATCCGATCAGTGAGGTTTCCAAAAATTCCGCCCAAGACCAAGCCGAGTCCAATCGCCCACTTGCTTGAGTCAATTCGAGATGTGAAATAAAGAATTCCAGCCGCAACAATCATTGCGAAAACTGATAAAAAAAGCGTTTTGCTTGTTGCCAAACTGAAAGCTGCGCCGGTATTAAAGAACAGTTCAAATTTGACGAAGTCACCAATAATTTTAATTGGGCCGTCCGATAAAAACTCAACTGCTGCAAATTTCGTCAAGTAATCTGCGAGGAAAACTAGGAAAGCTGTCACTGCCAACTTTCGCCGGACAACTACATTCAGCGTCGTTCCTCTTTTTGTTTACATCACATACAAAGCGTGGCACGCGGGAACACTTGGAGTCGAGCCTTGCCGATTGAATATTCGCACTCTTCGCAACGACCGTAAGTTTTATTGTCTATTCTTTCTAGAGCTCGCTCAGTTTGAATGACCATATCCCTGGCGTTATAGACGAGTGACATCTCATGTTCGCGTTCGAAAGTTTTTGTCCCAGCATCTGCTTGATCATCGCCGGCTCCCATGCCTTCAGCGTTGATTAAATCTTCCATTCCACTTTCAACTTCTGCCAGTTCAGCGCGAAGTCTAATTAAATCCTTGGAAAGTTCGCTGCGCATTGATTTTAATTCTGTGGCGGTCCAATTTTCGATGCCATCTGAAATGATTAATGGCGCCGGTGCGCTCTTTATTGGCTTTAAGCCAACTCCTTTTTTACCTTTCTTATTTAGACGTGGAGGTGGCAGCATTGTTAAGCGACGCTCCTCAACCAGTACCTCTGCTACTGCAACTTCGTTTGGAGTAACCGTAATAGTTGTTGAGTTTCCCTTTGTTGTGCTCTGTAGTTTTGCCGGAAATGGCTTACCTACGACTTTCTTGGCACTCTTTGCAAGTGAAGGTTTCACAATGTTTGGCGAACGCTTTGCTGGGGCTGACTTTTTCGCAGGAACTTTCTTGGCGACAGCTTTTTTAGCAGGCGCTTTCTTAGCTACCTTTTTTACAGGCTTCTTCGCTGGCGCCTTCTTAGTTGCTTTGCTAGCCACTTTTTTTGCTGCTGTTTTCTTTGGCACCGTTCCACCAGTCTGTTGTAAATCAATTGAATTTGCGAGATTTTGACACGCAAGGCGGACAGATTAGAACCTCAGGTGCTTAAACACCAACTTCGCCGCGCTAGAATTCAGCTTGACTCGGCAACAGGGCACAGATGAGGCCATCACCTCGGAGCCTGCTAGAAGAGCTGAATATGGAAGTATCGATATTCGGGGTAGAACTAGCGCTGAGTTGTATTGCAAAAAGTGGTGCGATTATTTCGCACAAGGCGGGTGGTACCGCGGTGGATTACACACCGTCCCTCCAAGTTAACTAGCGGACAAATGTTTGCTGGAATTAATTTGAGAGGCGCTACCTTAAATGTCAACGATTAAGTCCCTCGCACCGCAGATAGATCTGCCTGCAGTCGAACATCAAATCCTCTCATTTTGGGAAACTCAAGAGATTTTCAAGAAAACAATTACCGCGCGCGATGGCCAACCAAATTGGACCTTCTACGAGGGTCCCCCAACTGCAAATGGAAAACCCGGAACCCACCACATTGAAGCTCGAGTATTTAAGGATTTATTTCCGCGCTATCAGACCATGAAAGGCAACCAAGTAATCCGTAAAGCTGGATGGGATTGTCATGGCCTGCCAGTTGAGATTGCAGTTGAGAAACAACTTGGCTTTAGTGGCAAGGGTGATATTGAAAAATATGGAATCGCGAAATTCAATGAGCAGTGCCGAGTCTCTGTTCAGGAACATGTTGGTGAATTTACATCGATGACACGTCGGATGGGATTCTGGGTGGATTTTGATGAAGCGTATTGGACGATGTCTAGCGAATATGTCGAGAGTGTTTGGTGGTCGCTTCAAGAGATCTGGAAGAAGGGTCTACTTGTTCAAGATTTTCGAGTTGCCCCATATTGCCCTCGTTGTGGAACTGGACTTTCAGATCACGAGCTTTCACAAGGTTACGAAACTATTAAAGACCAATCTGTTTATGTTCGCTTCCCTGCAACTTCCGGGAAATTGGCTGAACTTAAAGCAAGTCTTCTAGTTTGGACCACAACTCCTTGGACGTTAGTTTCAAATACTGCAGTTGCGGTGAATCCCAAGATTGAATATCAAGTTATTGAGATAACGACTGATGAGAAGATTGAAAGATTAGTAGTC
>JAURGA010000031.1 GCA_030834095.1 Candidatus Nanopelagicales bacterium
TCATCTTCAACCGAAAAACTTTCCAGCCCCGATCATGCGATCAAGGCTCATATCCGGTATTAGCCCCGGTTTCCCGGAGTTATCCCAGAGTTGAAGGCAGATTTCTCACGTGTTCCTCACCCGTTCGCCACTAATCCATCCCCGAAGGAACTTCATCGTTCGACTTGCATGTGTTAAGCACGCCGCCAGCGTTCGTCCTGAGCCAGGATCAAACTCTCCATAGAAAGTTTTGATCTGGCAAAAAAACGAAACTAGCGTTTATAGCTATTTCATTTTTACCAATTGTTTTTGTTTCTGTACCCAATATCCGTTGCCTTTTGAGGGGCTCCGAAGTCATGGAAATACAAAGGAATTTGGCATATTTTTTCTGCTCCTGCAAAACAGGGGCAGGCCAATATATGCCGATTGGCATTGATTTTTTGCACGTTGTTGAGTTCTCAAGGTACGAATGCACACCGGTCACGGAGATTTCTCGCCGATTGCAGGGCAGACTGCCAAACTTAGCGGAAGGCACACGGAAGAGCAAATCCGGTAAACCTTCATAGAGCTTGGTAATGCTTGTTACTTCAGATCGTTGCTTGGCCTTATTTACCCCGGTTTTAAAGGGTTTTTCGTCCAATTCGCAAGCGAGGGGTAAAGATAGCCGATGCCCGGGAAAGGGTCAAATTCGCTCCCCTGGAAATCAGGCCAAAATGGCCCTAAATCGTGCGAGGTTTATCACCGTCAAAATCGCAGACTTTTACGCTGAAAAAGCTGATTTTTCTTTGGGTTGTTGCGAAACACCCGATCCAGGTGGAAATTAAATGACCTCGACAGAGGCTAAATCGCGCTTTCCTTTGCGTAAAACTAGAAATCTGCCGTGGATTAGATGCTCTTTAGTTGGAGCAAAGTCCTCGCCAGATATCTTCTCGTTATTTAAGTAAGCGCCATTCTCTTTAACTATTCGTCGCGCAGCAGATTTTGAATCAACAACTCCTGTTGCAGCGAGAAGATCAACCCAAGTTGGAAAAGCTTCGTTCTTGCTAATTGAAACTTTTGGTAGTTGTGAAAGTGCAGCTGCTAAAGTTTTTTCATCTAGCAAATTTAATTCGCCTTGACCGAATAATGCAGAAGATGCAGCTTCAACTTTTGCGCTCTCATCTGCACCATGAACCATGGAAGTTAACTCTCTTGCGAGTTCTCTTTGCGCTTCTCTAGCTCCTGGGTTTGTTTTTACCGTTTCGATGAGACGTTCAATCTCAGAACGATCTTTAAATGAGAAAACTTTCAAATACTTTTCGACATCTGCATCTTCAGTGTTAAACCAGAATTGGTAGAATGCATAAGGCGATGTCATTTCTGGATCTAACCAAACCGAACCACCAGCAGTCTTTCCGAACTTACTTCCATCTGATTTCGCCATCAAAGGGATAGTAAATGCGTGCGCAGAACCGCCTTCTACTTTGCGAATTAAATCTAGCCCAGCAACAATATTTCCCCATTGATCAGAACCACCAAGTTGTAATTTGCAATTGTCTCTTCGATAAAGTTCGAGATAATCAAAAGCTTGCAAGACTTGATATGAGAACTCGGTATATGAAATTCCGCCACTTTCTAAACGCGAAGCAACAGAATCCTTGGCAAGCATTTGGTTCACGCTGAAATGCTTTCCAATATCGCGTAAAAATTCTAGAGCCGAAACCGGCTTGGTCCAAACTAAATTATTTGCCATAACCGCTGGATTTTGCTTGGTATCAAAGTCCAAGAATTTAGACAATTGATTCTTAATATTTCCGACCCACTCAAGAACTACGGATTCATCATTAAGCGTTCGTTCTTCATTGCGCCCACTGGGATCCCCAACCAGACCAGTCGCTCCCCCAACCAATGCGATGGGAAGGTGTCCCGCTAATTGGAAGCGACGCATCACGAGAATCACGACAAGGTTTCCGACGTGCAAGCTTGGTGCAGTTGGATCGAATCCAATATAAAACTTGGTAGGAGCGCTCTTAAGTTCCTTGATAAGTGAGTCTCGATCAGTAGTTTGAGCCAGCAATCCTCGCCACTCTAAATCAGCAAAAAGCTCAGAACTCATGGCTTCATCATGCCTGAAAAACGTGCGACCTCGTTGGATATCCAACTTTTCGCTTCCTTCGTGGCATCTTTTAAATCCGAAATCTGAGAAAGAACACTATTAGGAGATGTGCCCAATGAAGATGTTCTAGAGGCAACAGCGCCAGAAGTTGTGAGAATGTCTCGAAGGTCGGTTCCTAATTCTGGATGAATCTTTGAGAGTTGTTCGTCAGAAAGTTCATGCAATTCGATTCCAGATTTTTCGCATACTCGAACACACTCGCCAGCAGCTTCATGTGCTTGCGCAAATGGGACCGCTTTCTTGGCTAAATAATCAGCAACTTCCGTAGCAAGTGCAAATTCCGCCTGTGCGCCACTCGAGATAACTTTCTCGTTGAACTTAGCGGTTTCAACCATTCCAATAAGTGCGGGAAGCAGAACAGTTAACGTTTCAACAGAATCGAAAATTGGCTCCTTGTCCTCTTGTAAGTCTCGGTTATAGGCAAATGGAAGTCCCTTAAGGGTTGCTAATAAACCAGTTAAATTACCAATCAATCGGCCACTCTTGCCTCTAGCTAACTCGGCAATATCTGGATTCTTTTTCTGAGGCATGATCGATGATCCCGTTGAATATGCGTCATCGATTGTGACCCAATCAAATTCCCAAGTGCTCCAAAGCGTGAACTCCTCGCCAATCCGCGAGAGATGAACGCCAAGCATCGCCATTACAAAAAGTGCTTCGGCGGCAAAATCTCGGTCGCTTACTGCGTCAATGCTGTTACCCAACACGCCGTCAAAGCCTAAGGTTTCTGCGCTCTTCTCCGGATTCGGTTGCAAGGCGCTTCCCGCCAAAGCTCCAGCGCCAAGTGGTGAGAAATTGTTCCTTACTAACCAATCCCCAATTCGGTCTACATCACGCAGAAGTGCTTGTGAATGCTTAGCTAATTCATGGCCAAACACAATTGGTTGAGCATGTTGTAAATGAGTAAAACCGGGCGCAATTACTTTTGCTAGTTTCTCGCTTTGAACATTGAAAACTGAGACTAGGTCCGCGGTTAACGAGGCTATCTCTAATAGATGGTCGACTAAATAGAGTTTAAAGTCAGCAACAACTAAATCGTTACGAGAACGCCCCGCTCTAAGTGCACCACCAATCGCGCCAATCTTTGCGATCAAACCACGTTCTATCGCACTGTGCACGTCTTCATCAGAATCGTTGTATGTGAATTTTCCAGCCACAATTTCTGTCCCAAGTGCTTTTAGTCCGGCACGAATAACTTCACCATTGCCAGCTGCTATAACGCCTGAGGCAATCAGTCCGTCAAGATGCGCAAGATTAACTTTGATGTCGTAAGGCGCGAGTCGCCAGTCAAATTCCACACTACGAGAAAGTGCAGCAACTACTGATGAAGGTTCAGCTGAAAATCTTCCACCCCAGAGTGACATTTAATTCCTCTTCCCTTTTGTCTTATTTGAACGACTTGCATAGCTTGTGATGGATTTCGCGAGTTCTGCCCCACCGTTTGAAGTTTTTGCGACAATCAAAACAGTGTCGTCGCCAGCGATAGTTCCTATCGCGCTCTTCAAAACACCATTAAGCGCATTGCGGTCTATCGCACTAGCCAATAACTGCGCGCCGCCAGGTGGTGTGCGAACTACGGCCAGGTTTCCACTTGCTGTAACGCTCATGATCAGATTCGCAGCGGAACTAGTTTTTGGGCTGACGTCTTCTTGAATCACATATTGGAACTCGCCATTAGCATCGCGTACCCGAGTCGCTCCTAAATCTTCCAGATCGCGACTAGCAGTTGCCTGGGTGACTTTCACGCCCTCCCGAAGAAGTAATTTCACCAAGTGAGCTTGTGATTCAACGCCACCTTGCTTGATTAACTTAGCAATCAAAGCCTTACGCTGATTAGATGAGAGGAGAGTTTTAACGCTCATAATTAGATGACACCTTTCTAAAGATCTCAATAAAGTGCGAAACTTGTGAATCAGAAACAATTAGCGGTGGTGCAATTCGGATTACATTGTCCGATGTTGCATTAGCAAGAATCCCATTTTTTTGAAGATCGGTGATATATTTTTTAGCTACTGGCTCTTTGAGAACTATTCCAATCAACAGGCCAGCACCCCGAACTGAGGCAACCATTGGACTCTTTGATATTTCGAGTTTCAAGGTCAATTCCAAATTCTTAACTCGTTCTAGGATTTTTTCTTCCTCCAGAAATTTGATTGATGCCAAGGCTGAAGCACACGCGACAGGACTTCCCCCGAAAGTGCTGCCATGGGAACCAGGTTCAAAGAGCGAAGATGCGGATCCAATTGCAATCATTGCCCCCAGAGGCAATCCGCCACCTAGGCCCTTTGCTAAAGTAATTACATCCGGAACTACGCCTTCGTGCTCAAAACCAAACCATTGTCCGGTTCTACCCATTCCAGTTTGCACACAATCAAAAACGAGAAGGACTCCGTGCTTTGAAGTCATTTCACGTAATGCCTTTAAGTAACCAAGATCGGGAACAACGACACCATTTTCACCTTGGATTGGTTCAACAATTACCATCGCTACTTTTTTGTTAATCGCTTTCTTAGCAGCTTTCACATCGTTAAATGGAATAAAAGTGACGTACTTCAGGAGCGGAAGAAAGGCTTTGCGTTTAGCAATTTGGCCGGTGATTGATAGGGCTCCGATAGTTCTGCCGTGGAAGGAACCTAAAGTTGATACAACTTTCTTTCGTCCGCTCAATCTCGAAAGTTTAAGAGCAGCCTCGTTAGCTTCGGCTCCCGAGTTACAGAAGAATACTTTTGCTTCCGCCAATCCAGTAAGCCCCCTTAACTTTTCCGCTAACTCGATAGCTCGAGGATGTGAATAGAGATTACTGACATGGCCAAGTTCATTCACTTGCTTTGTGACGGCTGCAATTAGCGCTGGGTGGGCATGGCCGAGAATATTTGTTGCGATTCCCCCAAGAAAATCTAGATACTCATTTCCGTCGGCATCCCAAACTTGAGCACCTAGCCCTTTGACGAGGGAGATCTCTGGAGTTCCGTAGTTGTTTTGCAGCGAGGCTTTCCAACGTTTTTGCTGTAACTGATTTTCGTTCGTCAAGGGAGCACCAACGTTCCACTCTTGCCTTGCAGCGCAAGTTCTACTTGGCTCGCTTCACGACCATCAAAAATTTGGGCTTTCTTTGCTCCCGATTTGATTGCATTTATTGCGGATTCTGCCTTTGGAATCATTCCACCTTCAAATGTCTTTGAAATTTCAGCAAGTTCATTGACGCTAATACTCGCAATTAAGGAATCTTTGTCAGGCCAATTGCGATATATCCCTGCAACATCAGTTGAGAATAAAACTGACTCTGCATTAAGAGCCCCACCGACTGCGCCAGCAACAATGTCTGCGTTCATATTCACAGCCTGGCCATCTGAGGTAATGGAAACGGGTGAGATAACCGGAGTTATCCCAAGTTCCATTAGTGCAATTAGAAATTTTGGATTTGTGGAATCAACTTCGCCAACTAGTCCAAGCTCTGGTTTTGCAATTTTTCCACGAGTTAAATTGCCATCTCCTGCAGTCATTCCGACTGCATCAATACCAAGTGCAATTAATTGGTTCACTAATTTTCTCTGGACTTCACCGCATAAAGTTCGTTGAACTATTTCGAATACTTCTGGGGTCGTCTTACGGAGACCACCTATCATCTCGCTTTTTACTCCGTGGATTTCTAACTCTCTATTGATTGCAGGACCGCCCCCATGGACAATCACAATCTTGTTACCGGCTTTGATTTGCTCTGCAATTAAGTTCAAAACTGGATCTATCCCCTGGCCTTCCGAGATTGCATGACCACCATATTTAAAGAGAATCATTACTTGGCAGCTAACTGTTTTAGTCCGGCAATTTCCGGATAGCCACACATTAAATTCGCATTCTGAACTGCCTGGCCTGCTGCTCCCTTGCCCAAGTTGTCTATCGCTACCGAGACCATCAAACGGTTAGCGTGATCGTCTACGGCAACCTGAATGAAAGCAAAATTTGTGCCAATGGTCATCGACGTTTGCGGAAGTTCTCCGATTGCAAGAACTTTAACGAAATCTGATTTTGCGTAATAGTCTGCATAATATTTATGCGCCTGCTCGGTTGAGATTTTTTTCTTCAACTCAGAACTAATCGTAGCCAAGATACCCCTGGGCATTGGAGCCAGAATCGGAGTAAATGAGAATTTAATCGAAGAATTGCCGACAGCCTTCAAGCATTCTTCAATCTCTGGGGTGTGCTGATGGATGCCACCAAACTTATATGAGCTCATATTGTTCATAACTTCACTGGCCGAAAGATTGATGTTTGCATTTCTTCCAGCACCAGTTGTTCCACTTGCCGCGACAGCAATGAAATTCTCGTTCTCAACCAACTGTGAATGAACCGCTGGAGCACTGCCGAGAATAATTGCAGTTGAATAACAACCAGGGTTGGCCACTCGGCTAGATGTTGAAACTAAATTTCTGTTGTTTCCAACTTCAGGCAGTCCATAAACTAACTTTCCTGCGTAATTTCCAGAGTAATACTTCTCCCAAGAAACTTGGCTTTCAAGACGGAAATCTGCGCCAAGGTCCACAACCTTTACAGAATCAGCTATTTGCGGGATCAATGAACCAGATTCACCATGCGGAAGCGCTAGGAAAACGAGATCACAATTGTTAATCTCCGAAACATCGGTTGCTGCAAATCTTTGGCCGGCATAAGAGATGAGCTGCGGATGAATTGAAGTTATCAGTTCTCCCGCATTAGACCCCGCGCTTGCATAGGTGACTTTGAAATTCTCATGATTGGCGAGAATTCTCAGTAGCTCTCCACCAGCGTAGCCACTAGCACCCACTACTCCAATTTTCATAGGCAGATCATATCAAAAATGTATAAATATGCAATTCTATGCATATTTATACGGCTTTAGGCCCTTAAAACAGCTCCACATTTTTTCGTAGCCGATTCGGTAGCCGCTTTACGGAATTCAGATACTTCATCAGCGGTCAGGGTGCGATCATTCGCCCTAAAGACCAATGTGAATGCCAGCGATACTTTTCCTTCTTCAACTTTTTCGTATCTGTCAAAGAGCGAGATACTTTCAAGTAGGTTTCCAGCACCCTCACGCAATGCAAACTCTACGGATGCTGCAGGTATCGATTGATCAACTATCAACGAAATATCTTGAATGGCAGGCGGCATTGTTACAAGAGAGGAGGCTTTCTTTGAATCTGAGAAAGGTATGGCGCTAAGGACTACGACGAAAGCACAAGATCGCTCTGGTAAACCCAACAATGAAACGACTCGTGGGTGTAGCTCCCCCGCATGGCCAACTGGTTTTCCATCTATCTGAATCTCGGCGCAACGACCGGGATGCCAAGGTGCGAAATCAGATGGGACTGTAGTTGTGATGCTGCCTGTGTTTTCGACTATTGAACGTGCAAAGCCGATTGCTTCGACCCAAGTAAATTTCTCACCTTTGGTATGCCAGCTATCTGCCGAAAGTTTTCCTGCCACAACGGCACCCACGTGAAGAGGTTGATTCGGAACACTCTTATAAATACTTGTTTTAATTTTCTCGTTAGGAACCACGTCAATGCCAACAACCCCAGGACTATCGAGCTTCTCGGTATTTCTAAAAACTGAACCGATCTCAAAAATAGCAATATCCTTTGCGCCACGACCTTGATTGCGGACCGCTGTTAGTAATAGACCTGGAAGTAAGTGTGTTCGTAAATCTGGGAATTCTTCCGACATTGGGTTAGCAAGTTTGAAACTCTTTGCTCGGTCACCAGTAAAGCCAAGATCTGCAACGAAACTAGGGTTTACAAAAGGTGAGTTGTAAACCTCTGAGAAACCTTTACCAGCCAGATAATTCGCGATCGCGCGCTTTCTGGTTTGTGATGGTGTTAATTGTGCGCCACTTTTACCAACTGGAAGTCTTGAAGGAATGCGTTGATAACCAATCATTCTTGCGACTTCTTCAACCAAATCTGGGGCTAGGAGCAAATCGGCTCGCCAAGAAGGTGGAGTTATCGACCATTGGGTCTCTGATTTTTTGCCAATCTCGCAACCAACTATTTTTAGTTTCTCTTCAACCTCGTCAAGCGAAACTTTTGTCCCAAGGTATTGCGAGACAAAGTTGGGATCAAACGTTACGACGGGAACGAATTTTGGCTCTCCTGATTTTGCTGAACCAATATGCGACGCGCCACCAAGTTCAATCATCAGATCAATAGCTCGTGACGAAGCAATCTCCGCCAATGATGGATCTACGCCGCGTTCGAGTCTGCGAGAAGCTTCGGAAGATAACTTATGTCTCCGTGATCCTCTTGCAATTGTGACGGGATCAAAACGAGCAGCCTCAAGTGCAATCGAAGTTGTTGAACTTGTGACTTCGGAGCTTGCGCCTCCCATAACTCCGGCTAAAGCAAGTGGCTCTTTCTTGTCGGCAACTACCAAATCATCCTTATCTAATTTCCGCTCTTGTCCATCTAAGGTCTTAAAATTCAGACTATTGCCTGCCCTCTTGATTATCAGCGAGCCGTCAATTTTCGATGAATCAAAAGCATGTAGTGGTTGCCCGAGTTCAAGCATTACGTAGTTTGTAATGTCCACAGCAAGCGAAATCGATCTCATTCCGCACTTTTCTATTCGACGACTCATCCAGATTGGCGTGGGCGCCGATGCATCGAAACCAGAAATACTGCGAATGAAAACTATTGATAGCGCTGATGGATCTTCGACGCTAATCTGAACGCCATCTTTATTGACTTCATACTTATTAGAATCGACGCTTATTGCGGGATCTGTATATTTCAAACTTAACGAAGCTGCTAGCTCGCGTGCCAAGCCTCGGATTGAAAGCGCATAACCACGGTCCGGATTTACTGCAGCATCAACAATTACATCCTGAATTTCCAACAGGGCAACTGCATCCACACCTGGTTTCGCTGAATCTGCTGGCAACACGATGATTCCGGAATGCTCATCGCTTAATCCAAGTTCGCGCGATGAACAAATCATGCCGTTACTAGTCTTGCCATAAGTTTCACGTGCTGAAATTGCGAAATCATTCGGGAGCACTGCACCTGGCAGCGCTGCAACAACCAGATCCCCAACTTGAAAATTAGTAGCCCCGCAGATTACATATCGGGTATTGCCCTCACCGCAATCAAGCCCAACATATCTAATCGGTTTCTTGTTGCCTGAAAGTTCTTCGATTGTTTCAACTTTCGCCACGACAAGTGGACCGGTTAAATCAGAACCCGCTTCAATTATCTCTTCGACTTCAAAGCCGACACGAACAAAAGCATCTTCTAAATCCGAGTTGGATATTTTTGATGGAAGGTCAACAAATTCACGGACCCAGGAAAGTGGAATCTTCATTTGATTCCCAGACCGAAGCTGCGAGTGAAACGGATGTCGCCTTCAACTATGTCATGCATATCTGTGATGCCATGGCGAACCATAAGTGTGCGCTCAAGGCCCATTCCAAATGCAAAACCAGAAAATTCTTTAGTATTTATTCCACACACTTCAAGAACTTTGGGATTAACCATTCCGCAACCGCCCCATTCGATCCAGCGTCCGTTGAAGAAAAAATCAACTTCAGCGCTAGGTTCGGTGAATGGGAAAAATGATGGCCTTAATCTAGTAACAACGTCGGGACCAAAGATGCTTTGCGCGAAATAATCTAGTGTTCCCTTCAAATCTGCCATCGTGATTCCGCGATCAATAACAAGGCCTTCAACCTGACTGAAAACAGGTGTATGAGTCGCATCCAATTCATCTGCACGATAAGTGCGTCCGGGACAGATGACATATATAGGTGGCTTGTTTTCTAACATCGTGCGAATTTGAACCGGCGAAGTATGGGTGCGCAAAACCAATTTTGAATCTAGCGGTTCGATAAAAAAGGTGTCTTGCATTGTTCGCGCTGGATGGTCCGCTGGAATATTGAGAGCATCAAAATTTAGCCACTCGGCTTCGAGTTCAGGGCCTTCGGCAACGCGATAACCCAAACCCAAGAAAAGATCTGAAATCTCGTTTGTAAGAATTGTTAGTGGATGCAGGCCACCTTTAGGAATGTTTGTAGAGGGAAGCGTTACATCTACCCGTTCTTCGACAAGAACACGGGCATCTCGATCAGCTTCCAGAACTTTGATCCGTGCTTCAAAAGCTGCTGAAACTTTAGCTTTCGCTTCACCGACTATTTTTCCAAAACTTGCTTTCTCTTCTGCCGCAATTTTTCCTAAAGCTTGGCTGGCTCTTGCAAGCGCTGACTTGTCACCAAGATGCTCAATCTTCACAGTCTTTAATTCCGCAAGGTCTTTCGCTCCAGCAATCGCGCTCAGTGCATTAAATGCACTCTCTTCAACCTCTGCGATGCTTATCGACATAATGAAGAAATCCTACCGAATTCCAACCTCAAACATCGCGATTGCGGCTGCACTAGCCACATTTAAACTCTCTGACTTACCGCTCATCGGAATTGAAACTCGAGCAGAAAGACCTGATATCTCGGGAAGACCTCGCGCCTCATTGCCAAAAATCAGAATAGTTCGCTCGCCCTTCTCAAGGTCGAGAATTGAACCAGAGCCATCTCCTGCGAATGCAACTGTTTTAAATTCTTCACTATTAGCAAATTCAATAAGTTCTTCGACATCTATATTTTCAACAACTGGGATATGCCATAGCGCTCCAACAGTTGCCCTTACCGTCTTTGGTGAATAAACATCGACGCTGTTTTTTGAGAAAATCACAGCGTCAAAACCAAGTGCCTCAGCAGTTCTAATCACGGTTCCAGAATTTCCTGGATCCTGAATCTCCCAGAAATAAGCGATCTTCTTCGCCTGACGCTGCTTGATTTTGTAAAGGGTAATTTCGGTAAATTTGCAGAGCGCAAGGATTCCCTGTGGGGATTCGGTCTCGGCCATTTCATCCATCACGGCATCCGAGACATGAACAATTGGAGCCTCTTCAAGGATTGCGCTATCAATTTCAGTCGTTAACTTCGCGTAACCCTTTTCGGTTACATAAAGATTTATCAATACTGGGGCATCATCAAAACTTGGGGATAGAACTTCGCGAACGCTTTGAATTCCATCAGCGATAAATTCACGTTCGGTAGCACGATTTTTTTTACCACGAGAACCCAAAAGAGCCTTCACTCTCGCGACATGCAGAGACTGAAGGCTCGTAATTTGGTTATTAGGCATTTACGACGTGCTTGCGAGCCACTTCAACTAAAGCAGCAAATGCAGCTGGATCATTAGTTGCAAGCTCGGAAAGAATGCGGCGATCAACTTCAATACCTGCACTCTTCAAACCTTGAATGAAACGGTTATAAGTCATTCCGTTAGCACGTGTTCCTGCATTGATGCGTTGAATCCAAAGACGACGGAAGTCACCTTTCTTATCCTTACGATCATTGAATGCGTAAACAAGTGAGTGAGTTACTTGCTCTTTAGCTTTTGAGAACAGACGGGAACGTTGACCACGATATCCGGCTGCGCGCTCAAGTGTTGTGCGACGCTTCTTTGCGGCGTGAACGCCACGTTTTACTCTTGCCATGGTTTATTCCTTCCTGTTACTTCAAGCCGAGCATGCGCTTGGCGGTGAATGAGTTTGGTGCCTTAGCTACTGAATCGCCGCTAAGACGACGTGTTACGCGAGATGATTTGTGCTCGAGAAGGTGGCGCTTGCCTGCACGCTCGTGCATAACCTTGCCGGTTCCTGTTAAACGGAACGTCTTCTTCGCACCGCTATGGGTCTTCATCTTTGGCATTCGCTAACCTCCCAGTTAGTTGTTTACTAAAACTTTTAAGCTTCTGTTACTTCTTCTACAACTTCTTTCTTGCAGCTAGCTGCCTTCGCGGCTTTTTGCTGCGAAACCGACTGACCCTTCTTTACATTTGTTCCTAAAACCATCGTCATGTTTCGTCCCTCTTGCTTTGGGGCAAATTCAACGAAAGCTACTTCTGATAATTCTTCTGCGAGTTTCATAAGTAAGCGATAACCGATTTCTGGTCTAGCTTGCTCACGTCCACGGAATTGAATTGTCACCTTAACCTTGTCGCCACCCTTTAGAAAACGTTCGATATGTGTTTTCTTGGTTTCATAATCATGTGGCTCAATCTTTGGCCGTAATCGCATTTCCTTAACAACAATATGTGTCTGGTTCTGTCTTGCCTCACGAGCTTTTTGTGCGATTTCGTATTTATACTTACCGAAATCCATCACTTTACAAACCGGAGGTTGGGCTTCTGGTGCAATCTCGACGAGATCTAAACCGACTTCATCTGCCATTTTTAATGCAGTATCGATATCGACAACGCCTACTTGCTCACCAGAAAAACCAATCAGACGAACTTGCGGAACGCGAATCCGATCGTTGATTCTTGGTTCAGTGCTGATAACTTCTCCCCCCTGGTTATTCGCTTCTTTTTTTGAAGTTCTTTAGAAGCAGGTGGAGACAGTCGCAAATGCAGGTTTAAAAACCTGTAATGACCTATTCGCCGAAGCAATAAAGGTGGGAGCGACTAGCTCCACTTGATTGCGCAAGGCTACCTCAGGATCTCGGTAACCAGAAATCAGCTTCCGATCGCGTGAACTCCCCCGTCTACATGGATGATTTCACCTGTAGTTTTTGGGAAAAATGGTGAGAGTAGGGCTACTGCCCCTTGGGCTGCCGGGACTGGATCCGCGACATCCCAGAACAATGGCGCCCGTTCATTCCAAACATCTTCAAATTCTTGAAAACCGGGAATTGATTTCGCAGCCATAGTTTTGATTGGTCCTGCGGCAATTAAGTTGCAGCGAATATTCTCTGCTCCAAGATCGCGTGCCAAATATCGGTTAGCAGATTCCAGACCTGCCTTAGCTACGCCCATCCAGTCATACTTTGGCCAAGCAACTGTTGCATCAAAGGTTAGGCCAACAATTGATGCACCAGCTTCACTTTTGAAAAGTGGCTTACAAGCCATGGCTAAAGATTTGTATGAGAATGTAGAAACATGTAGTGCGGTCGCAACATCTTCCCAAGTCGTATTGAGAAAATTTCCACCTAGGGCCGCCTCAGGTGCAAATCCAATTGAATGCACAACTCCATCTAGATGTGGCAAATGCTCTTTAACTAACGAGGCCAGTCGATCTAAATGTTGAACACTTGTGACATCTAATTCCAGAACCGGAGCCGGCTTAGGCAATCTAGTTGCGATCCGATTTGTGATACTTAGCGCTCGACCGAAAGAGGTGAGCAGAACATTAGCGCCCTCTTCTTGAGCGATTTTCGCAATATGGAAAGCGATTGAGGATTCTGTTAAAACCCCTGTCACCAAAATATTCTTACCGGCCA
>JAURGA010000002.1 GCA_030834095.1 Candidatus Nanopelagicales bacterium
GCGCAGCACTTGTTCATGTTCTTGACTGCGGAACTCTAGAAACCGATCGCGATCCAGTTAAAGATTTCGACATCATTGAGGAAGAACTTTCGCATTATGGCGGCCTTTCCGAGCGTCCACGTTTAATCGCACTAAATAAGGTCGACTTACCAGATGGAAAAGCAATGGCCGATATGGTGCAACCAATTTTGGAAGAGCGCGGATATCAGGTCTATCAAATTTCTGCAGCCTCACATATTGGTTTAACCGAACTGAACTATGCAATGGCTCGTATTATCCAAGAGGCTCGTAAAGCTGAAGCTCTTGTTGAAAAAGCGCGAATTGTTCTACGTCCTGTTGCAGTTGGAAATTCTCAATTTTCAGTTACTGCAAATGCCGATGGTTCATTCACTGTTCTTGGTGACAAACCAGTTCGTTGGGTTAAGCAGACTGATTTCGGTAACGCTGAAGCAATCGGTTACTTGGCAGATCGCCTAGCAACTTTGGGTGTTGAAAAAGAATTGTTTAAAAAGGGTGCAAAGGCTAAAGATGAAGTTCGAATTGGCGAAGGCGATAACGCTGTAATTTTTGATTGGGAACCTTCAATCGAAGCGGGCGCTGAACTACTTGCAGGCCCTCGTGGCGGCGATCTTCGCTTGGAATCACCATGGGCTGGACGATACGTCGAAGATTTAGTTGATGATCAATTAAGCGAAGATGAAATTGCGATGCAATGGGAATACAACACCGAGAATCCAAAAGATCCACGGATAGTTGTGGAAGCAAATTCCGAGGAAAAGTAATGGACGCCAAACGCATTATTGTTAAAGTTGGTTCTTCAACACTGACTGGAAGCGCTGGAACTTCACTAAATAGTGCAGCAGTTGCACAGCTAGTTGATGTCGTCGCAAATCTCAAGAACCAAGGCAGAGAAGTAATAATCGTTACCTCGGCTGCTATTGCCGCTGGATTGGCGCCACTCGGATTAACCGAACGTCCAACCGATCTTGCAACCCAGCAGGCATCAGCATCTGTCGGCCAAGGCTTATTGATTGCTAAATACAGCGCCGAATTTACCCGTCACAACATTGTGGCTTCACAAGTTCTCGTAACCGGCGATGATTTATCGCGAGACTTACATAAAGAAAATGTGAAGCGAACGCTAAACCGCCTGCTTGAACTTGGGGTTGTACCAATTATCAATGAGAACGATTCAGTTGGGACTGAGGAAATTCGACTTGGTGATAATGATCGTCTTGCAGCGCTAGTTCTACAACTAATTGGCGCAGATTTATTGGTCCTAGTTTCAGATATCGACGCTCTTTATGATGCGCTACCAACACAAGCTGGCGCGAATCGAATCGCAAAAGTTACTAACTTCGCAGATTTATCGGAGATAGAAATCGGTGGTGTAGGTGCTTCAGGTGTTGGCAGCGGGGGAATGGTTACAAAGATTCAAGCAGCTGAAATTGCAACATCATGTGGTGCCAGCATGTTACTTACAGATTTAGCACATCTAGGTGATGCGCTTTCAGGCAAAGATGTGGGAACGCTCTTTACCTCTAATTAAGTTTCTTTGAAACCTCACGTAATACTTTGGCTGTTGCTACAGTTTCATCCATTCCCGTTGGATTATCGGAAAGTTTCACAATCACCGTTCTAGTTTTTGGATTCATAAAAATGTATTGCCCATGCAACCCTTGGGCATGGCTTATCCCTGGGAAGGGGTGCCAGACAAATGCACCATATCCCCAGTTGTAGTCCAATTTTGTAACTGGTGTTGTCATTCGCTTTAGCCAAACTGGATCAATAATTTGCTTCGCTCCTGCTTGACCGCCATTAATTACCGCTAGTCCCACTCTCGCATAATCTCTTGCAGTTGCATTAAAGCAACAGAATGTTTTTTCGGTTCCACCAACACGATCAACATTCCAAGTAGCCGGATACTTTGCACCAATTGGCTTCCAGACATTTTCGCTGAAGTAATCCGCAACCCTTTCGCCGGTAATCGCTTTAATAATCATTCCGAGCATCTGGGTATCAACACTTCGATATTCTGATTTCGAACCTGGTTCAAAAGCCATCTTACGGTTGTTCTTCATGAACCAATCGATATCTGTAGTTGCATACATCTGCGCAATAGCGACACCCCAGCCTGCTGGGCCAGTTGGGTAATCATCAGAGACGCCGACACCGCTCTGCATATCCAGAAGTGTCTGAACTGTCACGCGATCAAATGAAGTCCCGGTCTTTAGCTCTGGAAAGAACTCAATAAATTTGTCGCTCTCTTTTAATTTACCTTGGGCAATTAATTGTCCAGCAATAATCGCAGTCATCGTTTTTGCAACAGAGTAAGAAGGAAGTTGCGAGGTTTCATTAAACCCGGTCTTGTAATACTCGTAAGTGATTACACCATTTCTTACCAACAGAAATGCATTGGTATTTGTGCGATCTAAGAAGTCTTGCCACTTGATTTGTTTGCCCTTCCAGGCAACAGTGTCCGGAGTCGCTTCGGTGCTTGTCGGCCAGGAGATTGGATTGTCTGAAGGATTTATCGTGTGCCACGGCATCAAGGTAGGTGTTTTAGATGCTGGTGCTAAGCCAAGTTTTATCGTTGCTATTGGATTTGGATAATGAACAAATCTCAAAAAGCCGGTAAGGGCAACAGCCAAAGCAATAAGAACAATGACGGTATTTCGTAGCACTCGTAATAAACGTCTCATGAGAGAAGGGTAAGAGGCTCTAGGCTAGGAACATGGAAGCCACTGCGATAATTGCCGAATTAGCTGATAAAGCTAGGTTAGCTGCGCGCACGCTGATTGCTGCAAGTGATGGCGATCGAGTGGAAGCGCTCATTCGAATTGCAGAAGAGTTAAGTGCAAGCGAAGTTGAAATCTTGGCGGCAAATTCTGCAGATATGGCGAACGCGGTGAAAGATGGAATGGCTGAATCAATGCAGGACCGACTTTTGCTTACTGCAGCGCGGGTCGCTGGAATGGCAGATGGTGCAAGACAAGTTTCAAAAATTCCAAGTCCGCTTGGAAAAACACTTCGCGAGAGCACCTTAGAAAATGGATTACATTTAAAGCAGATCACCGTTCCATTTGGTGTGGTCGGAATGGTCTATGAAGCGCGTCCCAATGTAACCGTTGATGCTGCAGTAATTTTACTGATGTCCGGAAACGCGGCGCTGCTTCGTGGTTCTTCAAGTGCTGCAAATAGCAATCAAGTTCTAGTAACTGTGATGCGCCGGGCGCTATCCAAAACAAATATTTCACCTGATGTAATTCAGCTTGTCCCATCTGACGATCGCTCTACAGTTGCAGCGTTATTGCATGCACGTGGCAAAGTCGATCTGGTTATTCCACGGGGGAGCGCAGCACTGATTCGCACCGTTGTCGATGATTCGACAGTCCCAACAATTGAAACTGGTGCTGGTGTCTGCCATGTTTATGTAGATAGCGAAGCGGATTTAACAAAGGCACTTCCAATAATTATGAATTCAAAGACACATCGACCAAGTGTCTGCAATGCAGCCGAAACTTTGCTGGTCCATGAAAGTGTTGCCGCTGAGTTCTTGCCAAAGGCAATGGCGGCTTTGCGCGAAGCAAAAGTTAAGTTAAATGTTGATTCTGCAGTAGCAAAAATAGCCCAAGCAAATAATCTTGATGTCAGTATTGCTAATGAAGCCAATTGGTCTACGGAATACAACGCTTTAGAAATGAATGTTGCAATAGTTCCCAGTTTGCTTTCAGCATCTGACCATATTGCCAAATATGGAACAAAACATACTGAGGCCATCGTTACCGAGTCTGAGGCAAATACTGCAAAATTTATTGCACTAAGTGATTGCGCTGCAGTTATGGTGAATGCATCCACAAGATTTACTGATGGCGAGCAGATGGGCTTTGGCGCAGAGATCGGAATCTCAAATCAGAAGCTGCATGCCCGCGGTCCAATGGGGTTAGAGCAAATGACCACAACCACTTGGATTGTTACTGGCTCTGGCCAAATTCGCGCATAATTCCAATTTATTAGTAAGTGCTGGCTCGCGATAAGGTTCGACCATGGCTGCAATTTCTCGCGATGATGTCGCACACCTAGCAAAGCTGGCCCGAATCGAAATGACGCCAGCCGAACTTGATCACATGGCTAGCGAATTAGAACAAATCCTTGGCGCTGTAAAGCGAGTCCAAGAAGTAGCAACTTCAGATATTGCACCGACTTCACACCCACTTTCGATGTCAAATGTTTTCCGGGATGATGTAGTTAAACCAAGCCTCACAAATGAGGAAGCACTTTCAGGAGCGCCTGCTAAAGCTGATGAGCGTTTCAAGGTTCCTCAAATTCTTGGTGAAGAATGACAAATATTCATTCAACCGCAGCCGAAATGGCTAGCGCGCTTGCCGCAAAAGAAATTTCTTCTGTAGAACTCACGAAACAACATTTAGATCGAATCGCCGCAGTTGATGGCAAGATCAATGCTTTCTTGCATATCGATAAGGCTGGTGCTTTAGAACAGGCCGAAGTAATTGATAAGAAGCGAGCAAGTGGCGAAAAACTTTCACCGCTAGCAGGAGTCCCAATTGCTGTTAAAGATATTTTGGCGCAAAAAGGAATTCCAACTACGGCCGGTTCCAAAATTCTCGAAGGCTGGCGCCCACCATACGACTCAACTGTCGTTGCAAAATTAAAAGCGGCAAGCGTTGTAATTCTTGGTAAAACAAATATGGATGAATTTGCAATGGGTTCATCAACTGAAAATTCGGCATATGGCACAACACAAAATCCTTGGGACTTAGCCAGAACACCTGGTGGTTCAAGCGGCGGATCGGCAGCTGCGGTTGCGGCATTTGAAGCACCACTTGCAATTGGCACTGATACTGGAGGATCAATTCGCCAACCTGCAGCACTAACTGGAATTGTTGGAGTGAAACCAACTTACGGCGCAGTTTCTCGCTACGGAGTTGTTGCATATTCATCAAGCCTTGATCAGGTTGGACCTTTTGCCCGAACAGTTTTAGATACCGCACTTCTTCACGAAGCAATTGCTGGACATGATGAACGTGATTCAACAAGTATCAATGCACCAGTTCCACAAGTTGTTGCCGCCGCAAAACGCCTTGATGTTAAAGGAATGAAAATTGGTGTTATCAAGGAGTTAAGTGGTTCAGGTTTCCAGGCCGGAATAAGTGCGCGAATAGCAGAATCAATCGAACTTTTAGTTGCAGCTGGGGCCGAAATTGTTGAAGTCACTTGTCCAAACTTTGAATATGCACTTGCTGCTTATTATTTGATTGCACCATCCGAAGCTTCATCAAACTTAGCTCGCTTTGATTCAATGCGATACGGTTTAAGAGTTGGAGATGATGGAAGCAGAGGCGCGGAAGAAGTCATGAGCGCTACTCGCGAAGCTGGTTTCGGCAAGGAAGTTAAGCGCCGAATCATTCTAGGAACTTATGCACTTTCATCTGGATATTACGATGCTTATTATGGATCTGCGCAGAAAGTTCGCACTCTTGTAAAGCAAGATTTTGATAACGCATTTGCTAAAGCAGATGTTCTGATCTCTCCAGTAACACCAACAACAGCATTTAAAATCGGCGAGAAGAGCAACGATCCAGTTGCAATGTATTTGAGCGATATTGCAACCATTCCAGTAAATATGGCTGGCATCGGTGGCATGAGCCTTCCAGTTGGACTTGCAGATGAAGATGGACTTCCGGTCGGTCTACAAATCATGGCGCCAGTTATGCAAGATGATCGTTTTTATCGTGTTGGTGGAACATTGGAGGCTGCACTTCTATCCAAGTGGGGTCAACCAATTCTTTCGAAAGCCCCAGATTTAACGGTGCAAAAATGACACTTGATTACAAAGCAGCCACTGAAAAATACGAGCCAACACTTGGCCTAGAAGTTCACGTTGAATTAAATACAAATTCCAAGATGTTCTGCTCTTGTGCAACTGAATTCGGCGCATCACCAAATACCCAGACCTGCCCAGTTTGCTTGGGACTTCCAGGTGCACTTCCGGTTGTAAATGGCAAGGCTATTGAAAGCACAATCTTGATTGGACTTGCACTCAACTGTTCGATCGCGCCATACAGTCGCTTTGCACGTAAGAATTATTTCTACCCAGATATGCCAAAGAACTTTCAGACCTCTCAATATGACGAACCAATCTGTGTTGATGGATTTCTAGATGTCGAAATTGAAACTGATGAAGGTCCAAAGGTTTTCCGAGTAGATATCGAACGCGTTCATATGGAGGAGGACACCGGTAAATCACTTCACGTCGGTGGTTCAACTGGTCGAATTCATGGTGCTGAATATTCACTACTCGATTACAACCGCGCTGGTATTCCACTTGTCGAAATTGTTACTCGAATTATTCCGGGCACCGGAAAATATGCACCACAAGTTGCCCGAGCATATGTAACTCAACTTCGCGACATTCTTCGCTCACTTGGTGTGAGCGATGTAAAGATGGAACAAGGTTCTCTTCGTTGCGATGCCAACGTCTCACTTGCACCAATCGGAAGCGGATTGCTCGGAACTCGAAGTGAAACAAAGAACGTAAACTCACTTCGCTCTGTCGAACGCGCACTAACTGGTGAAATTGAACGTCAAGCTAATCGCCTTGAAGCAGGCGAACGTATTATTCAAGAGACCCGACACTTCCTGGAAGAGAGCGGACTTACACGTCCTGGTCGCTCAAAAGAACAGGCCGAGGATTACCGTTATTTCCCAGAACCAGATTTAGTTCCAGTGACTCCAGATGCAAAGTGGATTGAAGAACTTCGGGCCAAGTTGCCAGAAAATCCAGCTGATCGCCGCAAGCGTTTGCAGAGGGAATGGAACGTTCCGGATTCAGAGATGAATTCATTGATTAATGCCGAACTTGTTGACGTTGTTGAAGAGACAGTCAAACTTGGTGCCGAACCCACACGTGCGCGCACCTGGTGGCTTGGCGAGATTTCGCGCCTTGCAAACGAGAAAGAAGTTGCACCTACCTCACTTATTTCTACTGCATTTGTCGCAGAAATTATTGCGCTAATTAGTAGTGGGGACTTAACCGACAAGTTGGCTCGTCAGGTTGTTGAAGGCGTTGTTAATGGTGAGGGTTCGCCGAAAGAAGTTATAGAGAAGCGCGGACTAAAAGTTGTTTCTGATGATTCTGCACTTATGGTCGCAATTGAAGCGGCAATTGCAGCACAACCAGATACCGCCGAGCGCGTTCGTGGTGGCAATATTCCAGCAGCGGGTGCACTAATCGGTGCGGTCATGAAAGCCACAGGTGGTCAAGCCGATGCTTCTAAGGTTCGTGAATTATTATTGAAGCACCTAGGTCAGGGATAGGAAACCGATGAGCAAGAACATGAAGCCACGTTCAGGTTTAGTTACAGATGGAATGGAGCGGGCACCAGCTCGCGGAATGTTGCGTGCAGTCGGAATGAAGGATGAAGATTTTGCTAAACCGCAAATTGGTATTGCCTCATCCTGGAATGAAATTACTCCTTGCAACCTCTCATTAGATCGCTTAGCAAAGGCGTCGAAAAAAGGTGTTATTGAAGCTGGTGGTTTTCCAATGCAATTTGGAACTATTTCAGTTTCAGATGGAATCTCAATGGGCCATGAAGGAATGCACTTCTCATTGGTATCCCGCGAAGTAATTGCAGATTCAGTTGAAACTGTTATGCAAGCCGAACGTTTAGATGGAATGGTTACATTTGCTGGTTGCGATAAATCACTTCCTGGAATGATGATGGCTGCTGCACGTATCGATGTTGCGTCTGTATTTGTTTATGCCGGATCAACTTTGGCCGGATCTGTAGATGGTAAAGATGTAACAATCATTGATGCCTTTGAAGCGGTTGGTGCATGTGCACGCGGACTTATTTCAGAAGAGCAAGTAGATAAAATTGAACGAGCAATCTGCCCAGGTGAAGGTGCTTGTGGCGGTATGTATACGGCAAACACAATGGCTGCAATTGGTGAAGCACTTGGCCTCTCACTTCCAGGTTCTGCTTCTCCGGCCGCCGTTGATCGTCGCCGCGATGATTACGCAATTAAATCTGGCGCTGCAGTTGTTGAATTAATCCGCAAGGGAATTACTACTCGTCAGATTTTGACTAAGAAGGCTTTTGAGAATGCAATCACAGTTCTTATGGCTCTTGGTGGCTCGACAAATGCAGTCCTTCACTTGCTTGCGATTGCGCATGAGGCTGAAGTTGATTTAACAATGGAAGATTTCCACCGAATCGGATCCAAAGTCCCACTACTAGGAGATCTAAAGCCATTTGGAAAGTATGTAATGACTGATATTGATCGTGTTGGTGGAATCCCGGTTGTGCTCCGTGCACTTCTTGACGCTGGATTCTTGCACGGTGATTGCTTAACAGTTACTGGCAAAACCATGGCAGAAAATCTTGCTGACCTAACTCCATTAGATCCAGATGGCGAAGTTCTTCATGCAATTAAAACTCCAGTTTCAACTGCAGTCGGAATCACAATTCTTGGTGGCTCACTCGCGCCTGAAGGTGCAGTTTGTAAGACAGCAGGAATCGGCGTTGAAAAATTTGAAGGCCCAGCTCGAGTTTTTGAACGCGAACAACTTGCGATGGATGCGCTACAAGACGGAACTATCAAAGCTGGCGATGTAGTTGTGATTCGCTATGAAGGCCCAAAGGGTGGACCAGGAATGCGTGAAATGTTAATGATTACTGGCGCGATTAAAGGCGCCGGACTTGGTAAATCAACTCTGCTATTAACCGATGGCCGATTCAGCGGTGGCAGTACCGGACTTTGCGTGGGCCATGTGTCACCAGAAGCTGTTGATGGTGGACCAATTGCCTTTGTTAAAGATGGCGATCTAATTCGCATTGACACCATTGCCCGTACTCTTGATTTATTGGTTGACGAGGCCGAGTTAGTTGAACGCCGCAAGAATTTCAAACCAATCCCACATAAATATACGCGCGGGGTTCTGGCCAAATATTCCAAGGTAGTCCAGTCAGCTTCCAAAGGCGCGGTCTGCGGCTAGTCTCAGATAATTTCTAAATAGTGAGATTTCCTACTCAGGGGTTGACCAAATGAGCGTGACAGGGGAGAATTCACACATGATTTCAGTCGTGGTAATTGGTGAGCGCGCGCTCTAGTTAATAACTAATTCGTGTGCTGCCCCTCAGTGGAAACTGAGGGGTTTCGCATTTACCGAGAAGTTATACAGAAACTATTTGAGAGAGAAGGGAGATGAACATGAGCGATGCAACAAAGATGACGGGGGCAAGCTCACTCGTCAAAGCGTTAGAAGCTTCAGGCGTTGATGTCATGTTCGGAATCCCAGGTGGTGCAATTCTTCCCGCCTACGATCCAATTTTTGATAGCAAGATTCGCCATATTTTAGTTCGACACGAACAAGGTGCAGGGCACGCAGCAACAGGCTATGCGCAGGCAACCGGTCGTGTTGGAGTTTGCATCGCAACATCAGGTCCAGGTGCAACCAACTTAGTTACACCACTTGCAGATGCCCAAATGGACTCAGTTCCAATTGTTGCAATCACTGGTCAAGTAGCTTCAGGTGCAATCGGAACCGATGCCTTTCAAGAAGCAGATATTCGCGGAATCACAATGCCAGTCACCAAGCATTCATTCCTTGTAACCAGAGCTGAAGATATCGCGCGCAGTGTTGCCGAAGCGTTTCACATCGCAAGCACGGGTCGCCCTGGCGCGGTCTTAGTTGATATTGCTAAAGATGCGCTACAGATGCAAACTGAATTCAATTTTCCAAAGAGCATTGAACTTGGTGGCTACAATCCAAAGATAGAAGCACCAGCAGAAGCGATACGTGATGCGGCTGCACTGATCGCACAATCAAAGGCACCAGTTCTCTACATTGGTGGCGGCGCAATTAAAGCTGGCGCCCACAAAGAACTTTTGAAACTTGCTGAACTAACTGGCGCACCAGTTGTAACGACTCTGATGGCACGTGGTGCTTTCCCAGATTCACATCCACAACATCTTGGAATGCCTGGAATGCACGGAACAGTTGCGGCAGTAACAGCACTTCAAAAAGCTGATTTGCTAATAACACTTGGTGCAAGGTTCGATGATCGTGTTACTGGAAAACTTTCTACATTTGCACCGGGTGCAAAGATAATTCACGCAGATATCGATCCTGCCGAAATTGGAAAGAATCGTCGCGCCGATGTTGGACTAGTGGGCGACTTGAAATTAACTATCGAAGCGCTTATTCCTGCACTTAAGAGTGAGTTTAAGAAGAACCAACCAGATCTCTCGGCTTGGCTTTCACAAGCATATGGCTGGCGAACAAGATTCCCACTCGGTTATGACCACCCAACTGATGGCAGCGTTTCACCACAATATGTAATTGAGCGAATCGGAAAGATGTCAGGCCCTGATGCAATTTATGTTGCAGGTGTTGGGCAACATCAAATGTGGGCATCACAATTTATTTCATATGAGAAGCCTCGCACTTGGCTGAACTCTGGCGGTCTCGGAACTATGGGTTATGCAGTTCCTGCTGCTATGGGCGCAAAAGTTGGCGCACCAGATACAACTGTTTGGGCAATCGATGGCGATGGCTGTTTCCAGATGACAAATCAAGAGCTTGTAACTTGCGCACTAAATAACATTCCAATCAAGGTTGCAGTTATCAATAACGAGAGTCTGGGAATGGTTCGCCAATGGCAGACCCTGTTCTATAACGAGCGTTATTCAAATACCGAACTTCATTCAAAGCGGATCCCAGATTTTGCGAAACTTGCAGATGCAATGGGCTGTGTTGGATTAACTTGTGATTCAACCAAAGATGTCGACAAGATAATCGCTCAAGCAATGGAGATTAACGATCGCCCAGTAGTTGTTGATTTCAGTGTTCACCGCGATGCGATGGTCTGGCCGATGGTTGCTGCCGGAACTTCTAACGATGACATTGTTAATGCGCGTTCACTTGCGCCAATCTGGGATTCACAGGAGCTATAAATGACACAATCACATCCAGACGCACCATCATCATCGGTTTCATTCTCAAAGACCCGCACGCTCTCGGTTTTAGTAGAAAATAGTCCTGGAGTTCTTGCACGAGTCTCTTCACTATTTTCTCGTCGCGGTTACAACATCGATTCACTCGCTGTTGGTCCAACCGAGAACCCAAATTTCTCAAGAATGACAATTGTCATTAATGTTGAAGATCACGCCCTTGAACAAGTAATTGCGCAGCTAGATAAGTTAATCAATGTAATTAGCATTACTGAATTAGATCCGGTGATTTCAGTCCAACGCGAACTTTTATTAGTAAAGGTATCGACTGATGAGAAGACTCGTTCTCAAGTGCTTGAGACTGTTCAACTTTTCCGCGCCAAAGTTGTTGATGTTGCACAAGATGCCGTGACAATCGAGGCCACCGGAAACACCGAGAAGATATCGGCTCTGCTTCGAGTCCTAGAGCCTTATGGCATCCTAGAACTGATCCAATCAGGCTTAGTTGCGATGTCTCGAGGCTTAAAACCAGGCTCGATTTCAGAAGATAAGAGATAAAACTTAGGCTTACCCCAGGATTTACAGAACCAGCAATCAACCAAGAGAACAACTAACAGAATGAGGAAGGTCAAACAAGTGGCAACCCAGTATCACGACGAAGATGCCGATCTAACAATTATTCAATCTAAGAAGGTTGCAGTTATTGGATACGGCTCACAAGGACATGCACACGCTCTTTCACTTCGCGATAGCGGAGTAGATGTTCGAGTTGGTTTAGCAGAAGGTTCGAAGTCTCGTGCAAAAGCAGAATCAGAGGGACTTAGAGTTCTATCTGTTGCTGATGCAGTTAAAGAGGCAGATGTAATTATGTTGCTTGCACCAGATCATGTGCAGCGTCACATCTACAATGATTCAATTAAGCCAAACATCAAGCCAGGTTCTGCGCTTTTCTTCGGTCATGGCTTCAACATTCGTTTTGGTTACATTAAGCCAGAAGCAAATATCGATGTTGCAATGGTTGCACCAAAGGGTCCTGGCCACTTAGTACGTCGTGAGTACACAGCAGGCCGTGGAGTTCCGGTTTTGGTTGCAGTAGAACAAGATTCAACAGGAAGTGCTTGGCCATTAACACTTTCATATGCCAAGGCACTCGGTGGACTTCGTGCGGGTGGAATTCTTACAACCTTCACTGAAGAGTGTGAGACCGACTTATTCGGCGAGCAAGCAGTTCTCTGCGGTGGCGCTTCACAACTAGTTCAATATGGTTTTGAAACTCTTATCGAAGCTGGATACCAACCTGAAGTTGCATACTTCGAATGTCTGCACGAACTCAAGTTGATTGTTGACTTGATGTACGAAGGCGGAATTGCAAAGCAACGCTGGTCTGTATCTGACACAGCTGAATATGGCGATTACATTTCAGGTCCACGCGTTATTGATGCCAGCGTTAAGGCAAACATGAAGGCAGTTCTTGCTGATGTTCAAAATGGAACATTTGCTAAGCGCTTCATTGATGATCAAGAAGCAGGCGCTCCAGAATTTAAGGCACTTCGCGCAAAGGGTGAAGCTCACCCAATCGAAGCTGTTGGCCGTGAACTTCGCAAGATGATGTCGTGGGTCAAGGGCGACAACAAAGATGATTACAAGGAAGGTGCTGCCGCGCGTGGTTAAACCTGTTGTTTTAATTGCGGAAGAGTTAAGTCCGGCAACGTTAGAAGCGTTGGGTCCAGACTTTGAAGTACGCAACTGCGATGGTGCAGATCGCGGGCAATTACTTGCCGCACTTGCTGCCGGAGTAGATGCGGTCTTAATCCGATCTGCAACCAAGATGGATGCTGAAGCAATTGCTGCGGCAAAAGGTTTGAAAGTTATTGCACGTGCCGGTGTTGGTTTAGATAATGTTGATATTCCTGCAGCAACTGCTGCCGGTGTCATGGTTGTTAACGCACCAACTTCAAATATCGTCAGCGCGGCTGAATTAGCAGTCTCATTGCTACTTGCTTCTGCTCGCTTTATTTCACCAGCACATGCAGCGCTTCGTAATGGCAAGTGGGCTCGCTCTAAATACACAGGTGCCGAGTTATTTGAAAAGACTCTCGGAATTGTTGGCTTTGGCCGAATCGGTCAATTGGTTGCATCTCGGATGCAGGCTTTCGGAATGGATGTAGTTGCTTACGATCCATATCTACAACCAGCACGAGCTGCGCAACTTGGAGTTCGACTAGTTGAATTAGATGAACTTCTAAAGATCTCTGATTTCATCACAATCCATCTTCCAAAGACTAAAGAGACTGCAAACTTAATTGGGGTAGAAGCGCTAAAGAAAGTTAAGCCAGCAGTTCGAATCATCAATGCCGCACGTGGTGGCGTATTGGATGAAGCTGCCCTTTACGACGCCTTGAAAGAAGGAAGAGTTGCCGGAGCCGGACTTGATGTTTATGTAACCGAACCTTGCACCGATTCACCGCTATTTACTTTAGATAACGTTGTTGCAACACCTCACCTTGGTGCTTCAACAGATGAAGCTCAAGAGCGTGCCGGTATTGCCGTTGCGGTTTCAGTGCGCAAAGCACTTTCTGGTGAATTAGTTCCTGATGCCGTGAATGTTAAAGGTGGTGCAATCCATCAAGACATTCGCCCAAGCTTGCCATTGGTTGAAAAGATGGCACAGATTGCGACTGCTGTTGCTGGCGAACTTCCAGTATCGATGGAGGTCCAAGTCCGTGGTGACATTGCAGGACATGATTCATCTGTTCTTGCGACTAGCGCGCTTAAGGGTGCGCTCATTGCTACCGGAGCCGAAGATATTACTTATGTAAATACTCCAGCACTTGCTGAAGAGCGCGGAATTAGCGCATCAGTAAATACCGATCCAGAGAGTCCCGAATATCGCAGCATGATTTCACTCCATGCCGCGCTAAATGATGGCCGCAGTGTTGTCGTAAAGGGAACGCTTATGGGAATTCGTAAAGTTGAGAAGATCATCGCAATCGATGCCTTCGATTTAGATCTTGCACCAACCGAAAACTTACTATTCCTTCGCTACACAGATCGCCCAGGCGTTGTAGGAACAGTTGGAAATGCTTTAGGCAAAGCAAATATAAATATTGCGGGCATGCAAGTTGCTCGTGATGAAGCAGGCGGGGAAGCTCTTATGGCCCTGACAGTTGATTCTGCAGTGAGTGCGAGCGTTCTTGCAGATCTTAAGAAAGAAACTGGCGCAAAGTTAGTTCAAACAGTTAGTTTGATTGGGTAATAAATAAATCATGAAGAGTTTTAATTTAGCCGTAATCGCTGGCGATGGCATTGGACCTGAAGTTGTTGCTGAAGGTCTCAAAGTCCTTGATGTTGTGTCAGCGAATTATGGAGTTGAATTTAAGAAGACACATTACGAACTTGGTGCAAGTTACTGGCACAAGACTGGTGAAGTTCTTCCAGATTCAGTTATGGCAGATCTTGCGAAATCAGATGTAATTCTTCTGGGCGCAGTTGGCGATCCAACTGTTCCAAGTGGTGTTCTAGAGCGCGGTTTGCTGCTAAAGATTCGCTTCGCTTTTGATCACTACATAAATCTTCGTCCAGCTAAATTACATCCAGGAGTTAAGTCACCTCTTGTTAATTCAGATTCAATTGATTTCATCGTTGTTCGAGAAGGAACCGAAGGTCCATATGTCGGAGCCGGTGGCGTCCTTGCACACGGAACTAAAGATGAGATTGCAACCGAAGAGAGCCTTAATACCCGTCGCGGTGCCGAACGAGTAATCCGTGATGCTTTTGCTCGCGCACAAGCTCGCCCCCGCAAGAAGTTAACGATGGTTCATAAGAACAATGTTTTAACTCGTGCCGGTGGATTATGGACCCGAACATTTAATGAAGTTGCAAAAGAATTTCCAGATATCACAACAGATTATTTACATGTAGATGCTGCATCGATGTTCTTTGTTACCAATCCAGAACGCTTTGATGTTGTTGTAACCGACAACCTCTTTGGCGATATCTTGACCGACATTGCCGCAGCAATCTGTGGTGGAATTGGATTAGCCGCATCTGGAAATATAAATCCAACCGGCGAATTTCCATCTATGTTTGAACCAGTTCATGGATCTGCTCCAGATATTGCAGGTAAATCACTTGCAGACCCAACTGCGACAGTAATGTCAGTTGCCATGATGCTTTCACATCTTGGCTTAACAGATGCAGCCGCAGATATTGAAAGAGCAGTCGCAGCCGATTTACTTACTCGTGGCGATGCAAAACGCAGCACAGTTCAAGTTGGTGACGCGCTTGCCGCCGGAGCTTCTGGTGCGAAATGAAAATAAATTTAAACCCTAATCCAAACCCAGTTTCAGATTCCGAACGCGATGAAAAAGTCGCAGCTGGAGGCTTTGGAAAGTATTACACCGACAATATGGTGACAATTGATTGGAGCGAAGCTGATGGTTGGAGCGATGCCCAATTACATGCATATGGTCCAATAACTTTAGATCCAGCTACTGCGGTTTTTCATTACGGCCAAGAAATCTTCGAAGGAATGAAGGCGTATTCCCAACCTGATGGCAGCATTTCGTTATTTCGCCCAGATGCCAATGCTCTGCGATTTGCGAGAAGCGCAGCGCGTTTAGCCCTGCCAGAACTAAGTGTTGAAGAATTTATTGAAACAATTACAACTCTTGTTAAGCAAGATCGCAAATGGGTGCCGAAGAAAGTTGGCGAATCTCTTTACATAAGACCATTTATGTTTGCAACTGAAGTTGGCCTAGGTGTCCGTCCTTCAAACCGTGCCAAGTATGTTCTTATCGCAACACCAGCAGGCGCATACTTCAATGCTGCAAATGCTGTAACCGTTTGGATTTCCACCGAATATGTCCGTGCTGCAATTGGTGGTACCGGCGAAGCAAAGTGCGGCGGAAACTATGCGGCTTCACTCGTTGCACAGAAGCAAGCTGCAACTAAGGGCTGCGATCAGGTTGTTTGGCTAGATGCTGTAGAACGCAAATGGGTTGAAGAGATGGGCGGAATGAATCTTTATTTCGTTAAGGGTTCTGGAAAAGATGCAACCGTCATTACTCCAAAGCTAACCGGCACATTGCTTCCTGGAATCACTCGCGATTCAATTCTTACCGTTGCTAAAGATCTAGGTTATAAAGTTGAAGAAGTCATGCTTTCAATTGATGATTGGCGCGATGGCGTTGCTAGTGGCGAAATCACCGAAATTTTTGCCTGCGGAACTGCAGCCGTAGTTAGCGCAGTTGGCGCCGCAAAGAGCGAGTTTGGAACTTGGACTACTGGTGATGGAAAGCCTGGCCCAATCACAATGCAGATTCGCGAAACACTTCTCGGAATCCAACATGGAACTATCGAAGACAAACATGGTTGGAACGTGAAGGTCTGCTAAATGAATGACAACTTTCACATATATGACACCACACTTAGAGACGGTGCCCAACAAGAGGGCTTAAATCTCTCGGTGCATGACAAGTTGGCGATTGCACGTCACTTGGATGATCTAGGTGTTGGCTTTATCGAAGGTGGTTGGCCTGGCGCTAATCCAAAAGATACTGAATTCTTCAAGCGGGCACAGACCGAGTTAAAACTAAAGAATGCAACCTTTATGGCATTCGGTGCGACTCGCAGACCAAATGTAAAAGCTGCCGATGATGTTCTGCTTCGCGCTCTTCAAGATTCTGGCGCAGCCGGGGTAACTCTGGTTGCCAAGAGCCACGACCGACATGTTGATCTTGCACTGAAAACTAATTTAGATGAGAACTTGGCAATGATTAAGGATTCGATTGAATTCTTGCGTGCGGGTGGCCAACGAGTATTTTTAGATGCCGAGCATTTCTTTGATGGCTATAAATCAAATAAAGCTTACGCGCTTGAAGTTGTTCGGGTTTCAGCTGAAGCTGGCGCCGATGTAATTGCGCTCTGCGATACCAATGGCGGCATGTTGCCGGACGAACTTTCACAAGTTGTCCATGATGTTTTAACCGCTTCAAGCGCTCGTCTCGGAATCCATTGTCACAATGACACAGGGTGCGCCGTCGCAAACTCTCTTGCTGCAATCGCCGCTGGCGTTACACATGTCCAGGGAACGTTGAATGGATATGGCGAACGAACCGGAAATGCGGATCTTGTAAGCATCATTGCTAATCTTGAATTAAAGAAGATGCAGAAGGTGCTTCCAGAAGGTGCACTTCGCGAAGCATTTAGAATTTCACATGCAGTTGCCGAAGTTACAAATGTGGCACCAAGTGCACGCCAGCCTTATGTCGGCGTTTCAGCATTCGCCCACAAGGCCGGACTACATGCAAGTGCAATCAAGGTTGATCCTGCGATGTATCAACACGAAGAGCCATCAAGTGTCGGAAATGATCGCCGCATGTTGGTATCTGAAATGGCAGGCCGGGCATCTATTGAATTGAAATCTGAAGAACTTGGTATCGCAATCGGTAACGATAAAGAAGTTGTTGGCCGTGTTGTAGAACGCGTTAAAGAGATGGAATCACGCGGTTATACCTTTGAAGCTGCAGATGCATCTTTTGAATTACTACTTCGTGAAGAGATTGATGGAAAGCGCGCAACCTTCTTTAAGGTTGAAAAGTGGGATACAACAGTTAGTCGCGATGCTGACAATAAAGTGACCTCGAAGGCCTCATTAGTTATCTCTGCTGGTGGAAATAAGATTGAATCTCAAGGATCTGGAAATGGTCCGGTGAATGCAATTGATACCGCACTTCGTTCTGGCCTGCTTAAGTTCTATCCAGAACTCGAAAAACTAGAGCTAACTGATTACAAAGTTCGTATTCTTGAAGGTCGTCTTGGCACTGGTGCAATCACTCGCGTATTGGTTGAAACCAGTGATGGAACAACCGAATGGAGCACCATCGGAGTTCACGAAAATGTTATTGCCGCATCTGTAATGGCCCTAGAAGATGCAGTTACATTCGGTTTACTGCTTCAGGGAAGAAAACCCGAGTAACCTTTAAGTATGAGTGCCGAGCTAGTTGCCAAATATGAAGAGCACTTGGCGCTGGTTCGAAACCTAGCGGACAATTCAATTCGTGGATATGTCAGCGATTTAGAATCTTTCTTGGCACATATCGCCAAACTTGGAATCACTGAATTCTCAGAACTTCAAATTACACATATTCGTTCTTGGCTTGCAAACCTTCAATCAACTGGAATTTCTAGAGCAACACTTGCACGTCGAATAGTTTCAATCCGCGCCTTTACTTATTGGGCGGCAAGCCAAGGTTGGATTCCATCTGATATCGGTTCAGATCTCGCAATTCCAAAGGCCCACAAAACGCTGCCTGAAGTATTGAATCATTCCCAAACCCAAATAGTTTTAGATGCAATTGTTGCAAAAGCTGGCGAAGATCCAACTCCAGTTAATATCCGCGATTTAGCAATGATTGAAGTCTTGTATGCATCAGGAATTCGGGTGTCAGAAATCTGCGGTTTAAATCTTCGCGATATCGATTGGGAACGAAACACGCTTTTAGTATTAGGTAAAGGTGACAAAGAACGCGTAGTGCCAATCGGTCTGCCGGCGCTTGCTGCAGTCAAGAATTGGTTAAGTGTTGGTCGCCCTGAATTTGCCAATACAAATTCTGGTGATGCAGTTTTTCTTGGTGCCCGTGGAAAGCGAATTGATCAACGCACAGTTCGCGAAGTTGTTTACGATGCTATGGAAGCAATTGGTTCGCACATGAGCCCACACGGACTTCGACATACTGCGGCAACCCATTTACTTGAAGGGGGAGCCGACCTTCGAACAGTTCAAGAGATATTGGGGCATTCCTCCCTTGCTACGACCCAGATTTATACCCACGTTTCACCTGAACGCCTCAAGAGCGCATACGAACAGGCGCATCCCCGGGCTTAAGCACTTCGTGCACAATGGGAACTTGGTATTTGCAAAACTCTTGACAGAGAAAGTTTCACTGTTAAATTGAGTTATGCGCAAAGTTGCTCTAGCCGTTTTGGCTATGAGCGCGCTGATTTTCTCTTCGACGCCTCTTTCTCAGGCTGCATTAAATGCGCCAGTTAATCTCGATAATCCAAGAGTGGTACCAATCTTTGGGCAAGATGACTCTTCAGAAGTTAGGTTGATGGCCAATTGGAGTGGATTCTTATATTCACCACGTATTGTCTTTAGTGCTGCACATTCTCATTACCGTTTTGATAACAATGGTAATCGAGTATTAAATGAACCAGCCTTTATTACGGTAGGTAAACCTAACTCCTCAGTGAAGAGCGCTGAAGGTAGAGCAAAAGTGATCAAAACATTTGCTGCAGATTTTACACAATTTGGAAATGACTTCATTGTTCTGGTATTAGATAGAGATTTAGTTACCGTCTCTCCGGCAAAGTTGATGACTGCGGAAATTGAGGCTGAATTAGTCAACGCACGAGCAGAGGTAGTTTTACATGGATACGGCGAGTATCGAGATCGTTGTGCTCCTGGTGAGAAGAACCCTTGTAAGAAAGATTGGAATAATCCAAACCAAAGGACTAGTGAGCTCCCAAGAGTTGCAAAAATGAATCTCGCTCCTCTTTCTGATTCTTATTTTTCGTGGTTCACAGTAAACCAACGAGCCGAACTACGAGAGACGGTTATATCCAATCCTCAAGGTTGCCCTGGTGATTCAGGTGGACCGATAACTACCGTTTACAAAGGTGACTTGCTTTATCTTGGTATGGGCTTGGACGCCGCAAATGTCTATGCCTGTGGTGCGGGCGATGCAAAATTAAAGGAAAATGATTCGAATTCATTTGGCTGGTTCTCACCAATATATAAGCATCTTGATTTGTTGAAAGAGGCAGAAGCTTTTGTGGCCCAGCAAGTAACAGCTAAAAAGAGTTCGACCAGTAAGCCAACTTCTTCTATAGCCTGTATTAAAGGTAAGGTCACCAAAATCTTCACTGGTCCTAACGCAAAGTGCCCAAAGGGATATAAGAAGAATACGAAGAACTAGTTCCGCGAATTTTGAAGAATTATGCGAATTTAGGCGGGTTTTGAGGGGTTCGAACCTCGACCCGGGCGTAATTAGCACCCCTTGGCATCCTTTAGGATTAACCCAGCACAAATCGCAAGATCTGTGACTTCACGTGTCTTATTAGTTGAAGCTTTTAGTTAAAACTAATTAACCATTTCGGTCCGTTGAAAAACGGTCGGTGTTAAGACACTAGGGACCAAACAAATTGTTAGGTCGTCAACCGAGTGCATTTTGCTTAATTGCAATCTGCAAAAAAGGAGTGTGCCGCCATGGCGGTTGTATCAATGCGAGAACTTCTCGACAGTGGAGTCCACTTCGGACATCAAACTCGTCGATGGAATCCAAAAATGAAGCGCTACATATTTGCTGAGCGCAACGGTATTTACATCATCGACATCCAACAATCACTTGCACTAATTGATAGTGCCTACGAATTTATTAAGGACACCGTTGCAAAGGGCGGACATATCCTTTTCGTAGGAACCAAGAAGCAAGCACATGAGCCAATCAAGGCGCAATCTGCTCGCGTGCAAATGCCTTACGTTACAGAGCGCTGGCTCGGCGGAATGCTTACAAACTTCCCAACTGTTTACAAGCGTATTCAACGTCTTAAGGAACTTGAACTCCTTGAGAATTCAAATGACCAACTTTTAACAAAGAAGGAACTCCTAGTTCTTCGCCGCGAACGCGAGAAGCTAACTAAAAACCTTGAAGGTATTCGCAACATGACTAAGTTGCCTAGCGCAATTTGGGTTGTTGATACCAAGAAGGAGCACCTAGCTGTTGCAGAAGCACACAAGCTTGGTATTCCAGTTGTAGCAATCTTGGATACAAACTGCGATCCAGATGAAGTTGACTACAAGATTCCTGGTAACGATGATGCTATTCGTTCAATTGCACTTCTAACTCGCGTTATCACTGATGCAGCTGTTGCTGGTCTTGCTGCTCGTTCAGCAAATGCCGCAGCTGCTGCAGATAAGGCGGCTCCAGTTGCTAAAGAGGCAGAACCTCTTGCTGATTGGGAGAAAGAACTAATTGCAACACCAGAGACCGCAGCAACGGCTACAGAAGCAACTACACAAGTAACAGGAGAATAATTAAATTGGCTTACACAGCAGAAGATGTAAAAAGATTACGTGAAGCAACAGCTGCCGGAATGCTTGATTGCAAGAAGGCGTTGGATGAAGCAAATGGCGATTACGACAAGGCCGTTGAAATTATCCGCGTTAAAGGGCAAAAAGGCGTTACTAAGCGCGAAGGTCGCACAACTTCAAATGGCTTAGTACTTGCAAAGGCTGAAGGCGATGTTGGAGTGATGCTTGAACTTAACTGCGAAACAGATTTCGTGGCTAAGGGCGATCGCTTCCAAGAGCTAGCAAATGAATTACTTGCACATTTACTATCAAGCAAAATTGATGGGATTGCAGAGTTCAGCGCTTCAAAGATGGCAAACGGTAAGACGGTTCAGGAAGTAATCGATGAAGGTAATGCGACTCTTGGTGAGAAGATTGAACTTCGCCGAGTTGCAGTTCTTCAAGGTTCTCCGGTATCACTTTACCTACACCGCACAAGCCCAGACTTGCCACCACAAGTAGGTGTCTTGGTTCAGCTTGCAAAGGAAGCAGTCGATGCTGGTAAAGATATTGCACAACACATTGCAGCGTTCGCGCCACAATTTGTTCGTCGCGAAGATATTCCTGCCGAGAGCATTGCGACCGAGCGTCGTATTGCTGAGGAGACTGCCCGCGCAGAGGGTAAGCCAGAGGCATCAATCTCTAAGATTGTCGAAGGTCGCATAACTGGTTTCGTTAAGGAAGTTAGCTTGCTCGAGCAAGCCTTCGCTAAAGATGCCAAGAAGACCGTTCAGCAAATCGCAGATGAGGCAAAGACAGCCGTGTCGGCATTTCACCGATTCCGAGTTGGACAGTAATCTCGCCTCATTAGAACTAGTTTGAAATAGTAGATAAGGAGCACTTAAATATGGCCCGCAAAGGTTATAAGAGAGTGCTCCTTAAACTTTCTGGCGAAGTTTTTGGTGGCGAAAAAGGTATCGGTGTTGATCCCGATGTAGTTCATGATGTTGCATCCCAAATCGCAGAAGTAGTGCGTGGCGGAACTCAAATTGGAATTGTTGTTGGTGGCGGTAATTATTTCCGTGGCGCCGAACTTCAACAGCGCGGTATGGATCGCGCTCGCGCTGACTATATGGGAATGCTCGGAACAGTGATGAACTGTTTAGCACTTCAAGATTTTCTAGAAAAAGAGGGTATTGATACCCGGGTTCAAACTGCGATAACCATGGGACAAGTTGCTGAACCATATATTCCGCGTCGCGCAATTCGGCATTTAGAAAAAGGTCGCGTAGTTATTTTTGGAGCCGGCGCAGGAATGCCATTCTTCACAACTGACACCGTTGCAGCCCAGCGTGCGCTCGAAGTTTCAGCTGAAGCTTTGCTTCTTGCAAAGAGTGGCGTTGATGGTGTTTATTCTGCAGATCCTAAGAAGGATCCTTCAGCAGTTAAGTATCAGACCGTAAGTTTTGATGATGTTCTATCCAAGTCACTTGCAGTTGCAGATGCCGCCGCATTTAGCTTGTGCCGCGAAAATAAACTTCCGATTGTTGTTTTTGATTTGAAGAATAAGGGCAATATCGCACGCGCAGTCCGCGGCGATAGCGTCGGAACGTTAGTTTCTTAAGTTTAATGAAGGTTTATTAAGGGGAGAATATGAGCGACATTTCAACAGCACTAAGCGATGCGACTTCGAAGATGACTAAAGCGGTAGAAGTCGCTAAAGAAGATTTTGGTGCAATTCGTACCGGTCGCGCTCATCCTGCGATGTTCTCAAAAATCGTTGTTGACTACTACGGCACTATGACACCGTTGTCACAACTTGCATCATTTCAAGTTCCAGAACCACGTATGGCAATTGTTTCACCTTTCGACAAAGGTGCTTCTGCCGCAATTGAAAAGGCGATTCGCGAATCAGATTTAGGAGTAAATCCAGCATCTGATGGTGGCATTATTCGAGTTAATTTCCCTCAACTTACTGAAGAGCGCCGTAAGGATTACATCAAAGTAGCGCGCACTAAAGCAGAAGAATCTCGAGTCTCGATTCGTAATATCCGACGCACTGCAAAAGAAGCTATGGAGAAATTAGAGAAAGATGGCCTAGCCGGAAAAGATGATGTTGCTCGAGGTGAGAAAGATTTAGAGAAGATTACTTCAGATCACGTAGTAAAAATTGATGAGCTTTTGAAACATAAGGAAGCCGAACTTCTCGAAGTTTAAATTATGGATGACTTTCATTCGCTAAATGAGGCGATAAATAAAAAAGCTGGGCGAAAGTTAGGTCCATCCATCTTGGTATCGCTTGCAATCCTTGCAGTTGTTTTCCTAACGATTTCATTTGCACCACCACTATTTGCAATTTTTGCTTGGGTTGCAATTTTGCTTGCTGGTCGTGAACTCACACGAGCTTATCGAGCCGGTGGAATTGATCTGCCGGATAATGCTATTTCTGTTGCAATTACCCTGTTGCTTGCTGCCGCTTGGTTTGGACGAGTTTCTGGATTAGCAGTTGCGATTGCAATTGCGATTCCTTGTGTTCTGGTTTATATACTGCTGCGAGATCCAAAAGATTTTGTTCGCAAATCAACCGCGGCAGCATTCGCTATTTTCTATCTCGCATTTCTCGGTGGTTTCATTCTTTTATTGGCTCATGACAAGGATGGACTTGCCCGTATCTTCACTTTGGTAGTTCTGGTCAGCTGCAACGACACCTTCGCCTATCTTTTTGGAGTCTTAATTGGCAAGCATCCACTTGCTCCACAAATTAGCCCGAAGAAAACTTGGGAAGGCCTAATTGGTTCAGTAATCACAACAACAATTGGTTCTGCTCTAGTCTTCGAATTTGCACTCGACCACAATTGGTGGATCGGTGCTGCTATCGGACTCGGCGCAGTGGTTACTGCAACCTGTGGCGACTTAATCGAATCAGCGGTTAAGCGAGACCTCTCAATCAAAGATATGGGAACTATCTTGCCGGGACATGGTGGAATTCTTGATCGCATTGACTCAGTTTTATTTACCGGACCAGCAGTCTGGTTCGCTCTCGAATTCATTAAGCACTTTAATTTATGAGCGAGATTAAATTAGTTTTTGACGAGCCTAAACAGCGCGTCAAACCACCACAACATTTCTCAGATTTAGACCCAGAGGGCCGTAAGGCCAGAGCAGTTGAATTGGGTATCCCAGCATTTCGGGCGAATCAAATGGCAGTGCATTTCTTCACACATTTCAATGACGAACCAGATACCTGGACCGATATTCCAAAGGATTTGCACGAAACCTTAGCGAAGGAATTCGTTCCAAAATTGATCACCTTGGTTCGTTCGGTGACTACAGATAGCGGTAAGACTCGTAAGGATTTGTGGCGACTGCACGATGGCGTATTGGTCGAGAGCGTTCTCATGCGATATGCCGACCGCACAACAGTATGTATTTCATCGCAAGCAGGTTGTGGAATGAATTGTCCGTTCTGCGCCACTGGCCAGGCCGGTTTAACTAGAAATCTCACTGCTGGCGAAATCACAGCACAAGTAGTTGCTGCCGCACGAATCTGCGCAGCGGGCGAATTGCCTGGTGGCGAAACTCGACTTTCAAATGTTGTATTCATGGGCATGGGCGAACCGATGGCGAATTACAACTCGGTTATGCGTTCAATTCGAAACATAACTACAGCACAACCAGATGGTCTTGGGATAAGTGCTCGTTCCGTAACCCTTTCAACCGTTGGTTTAGTTAATGGAATTGAAAAACTCTGTGACGAGGGAATCCCAGTAACTCTGGCAGTTTCCTTACATACCCCCGATGATGAACTGCGAGATACCTTGGTCCCAATTAATTCGCGATGGAAAGTTCGCGAAGTTTTAGCTGCCGCTGATAAATATGAAGCAAAAACAGGCCGCAGGTATTCAATTGAATATGCACTAATCCGAGATATCAACGATCAAGCTTGGCGGGCAGATTTATTGGGACGTCTTCTTAAGAATAGGAATGCTCATGTGAACTTAATCCCACTAAATCCAACTCCCGGGTCTAAGTGGACCGCCTCAAGACCGGAGGATGAAGCCGAATTCGTTCGAGTTCTGGAAGGTTACAAAGTTGCGGTCACCGTTCGCGACACCAGAGGCCGGGAAATTGATGGGGCATGTGGTCAATTGGCCGCGTCCGAGATAATCTTTGGGACATGAAAAAGCTAAATAACTTTATTGATGGAAAGTCCCTACCAGCAAAGTCTGGCGCGACTAGTGAAATTATTAATCCGGCAACGGGAACTGCATATGCAACAGCGCCAGTTTCTGGAGCAGCAGATGTTGACGCCGCATTAAGTGCTGCAAGTAAAGCATTTGTCGAATGGCGTGAAACAACACCAGCAGAACGCCAACGTGCATTGAATAAAATTGCTGACGCTCTTGAAGCTAGAAGTGAAGAGATTATTGCAATTGAAGTCGAGAACACTGGAAAGCCAGTTTCATTGACAACATCCGAAGAAGTTCCGCCAATGTTGGATCAGATTAGATTCTTTGCAGGTGCCGCTCGAAATCTCGAGGGTAAATCTGCCGGTGAATATATGCGTGGAATGACCTCATTTATCCGCCGCGAACCAATCGGAGTTTGTGCGCAAGTAACCCCATGGAATTACCCAATGATGATGGCGGTCTGGAAGTGGGCGCCAGCAATTGCAGCAGGAAATACCGTTGTTCTAAAGCCAAGTGATACAACACCAGCATCAACAGTATTTATGGCCGAAGTTATGTCGGAATTTTTACCAAATGGCGTCTTTAATGTTATCTGCGGTGATCGTGAAACCGGTCGCGCGCTTGTTGAACATCAAACTCCTGCAATGGTTTCAATTACTGGTTCGGTTCGCGCCGGAATTGAGGTTGCTAAATCTGCAGCAAATGATTTGAAGCGAGTCCACCTTGAACTTGGCGGTAAAGCACCTGTAGTTGTTTTTGATGATGCCAACCTTGAAACTGCTGCTGAAAATATTGCAACCACTGGATATTTCAATGCTGGCCAAGATTGCACAGCGGCCACTCGCGTAATTGTGCAAGAGAGTGTTTACGATAAGTTTGTTGAACTTCTAGCTGCTCAAGCCAAGAACAACATAGCAACTGGAAGCCCTAATGAAGATGTGCTTTATGGTGCGCTAAACAATGCCGACCAGCTTGCTCGAGTATCTGGCTTTGTAGATCGCACACCAAGCCATGCCAAGATTGTTGCCGGCGGAAGCAAGGTGGATCGCCCAGGATATTTCTTCGCCCCAACCGTTATTGCCGGTTTGCGTCAAGATGACGAGATGATTCAGAATGAAATCTTCGGCCCAGTTATTACGGTCCAGAAATTTAAAGATGAAGCAGAAGCGGTTGCGATGGCCAATGGGGTTGCTTATGGCCTAGCTTCGAGTGTCTGGACCAGCAATCACGGTCGTGCCATGCGGATGGCCAAGGCCTTTGACTTTGGTTGTGTCTGGATAAATACCCATATCCCAATCGTTGCTGAGATGCCACATGGTGGCTTCAAGCGCTCTGGTTACGGCAAGGATCTTTCAAGCTATGGCTTCGAGGACTACACCCGAATCAAACACGTGATGACTAATTTGGGAGTATAGGGAAGTAAATTGACAATTTTTGCTCAGTTTAGGCAATAATAATGACGCTCGTACAGACTCGCTTAGATTTGTTCGAGAGCCCTGCAAACTAAATAAGAGATTTCATAACCACTTGTTCAATTCAAACCATTGAGGAGCCCAGAGCATGAAAGAAAAAAGCAGTCTGTCACCGGAAGCAAAGTCAATTATTAATGCCAAGCTAACAAGGCGAACACTCTTTGCTGGAGTTGGCGGACTTTCAGCAGCAACGCTCTTAGCCTCTTGTGGTGCCGATGCAAGTAAAGAGGTGGCAGCAGGAATTGCTGAAGATGTAGGTGGAACGGTTCGTTGGGCAAATTGGTCGGCTTACTTAGATGCAAAGCGCGTAAATGGTTCAAGAACATATCCAACTTTAGAGGCTTTCATATCATCATCTGGAATTGATGTGGATTATTTAGTTGATGTAAATGATAACGATGAATTTTATGGGAAAGTTCAAGGCCAGTTAAAGCTCGGCAAAGATATTGGTTACGACATTGTTACGCTAACCGACTGGATGACAGATCGCTGGATACGCCTGGGCTATACCCAAACTTTAGATGAAGCAAATATGCCAAATAAGGGAAATATTCTTCCAAGTTTGAGCAATGTAGGTTTTGATCCTGGCCGCAAACAATCACTAACTTGGCAATCTGGCTTTGCCGGATTTGGTTGGAATAAGGAACTAGTTCCTGGTGGAATTAATTCCGTAGAACAACTATTTGATAAGAAAAATAAAGGCAGAATTGAAGTTCTAAGCGAAATGCGCGACACCATGGGCATCATCCTTCAGTATCAGGGCGTTGATATCACTAAGCCATTTACTGAAGATCAATTTATGAATGCCATCGACTTCCTAGAGAAGCAGATTAGTGATGGAATTATTCGTCAGGTTAAAGGAAATGACTATCTGGAAGATATGGCAATTGGTGATGCAATTGCGGTTATCGGCTGGAGTGGCGACATCTTCTCTCTAAATGCTGAAGAGGGTGACAAATTCGAATTTGCTATCCCAGAATCTGGTGGAACTCTTTGGAGCGATAATATGATGATCGCATCTACATCAAGCAATAAATCAAACTCCGAAAAGCTAATGGATTATTACTATGATCCTAAAGTCGCTGCTGAAGTTGCAGCTTGGGTTAATTACATCTGCCCAGTAGTTGGGGCGCAGGCTGAGATGGAGAAAATTGATCCAGAGCTTGCTAGTAGCAATTTCATATTCCCAGATGAGGCCACTTTGTCTAAGGTGTCGGTATTCCGTTCGCTGAATTTCGAAGAAGAAGTTAAATTCTCTGAGGCATTTCAGATGGCTAGTGGAAACTAAGTATGGGTGATGAAGTCTCAAAATTTGTTCAGGGCGATCTGAAGTTAGTAAATCTAACAAAGGAATTTGGAGACTTTACAGCGGTTGATGATTTAACTCTTACAATCCCAAAGGGTTCATTCTTTGCTTTATTGGGCCCTTCGGGTTGTGGTAAAACCACGACGCTAAGAATGATTGCCGGTCTGGAAGAGCCAACAAGCGGAACAATAAGTATTGGTGATAAAAACATCACCGACTTAAAGTCATACAGTCGCCCCGTTAATACTGTTTTTCAGAACTATGCTCTCTTTCCACATCTCTCAATCTTTGAAAATGTTGCATTTGGACTGCGCAGACGTGGCATAAAAGATGTTAAAGAGACGGTCATGAAGGCCCTTGAGCTTGTAGAGCTAGGTCACCTAAAAGATCGTAAACCTGCTCAACTTTCTGGAGGTCAGCAGCAACGAATTGCAGTTGCCCGAGCAATTGTAAATCGACCTGCAGTTCTACTCTTAGATGAGCCACTCGGTGCACTTGACCTAAAGCTACGTCGCCAAATGCAGATTGAATTAAAGTGGATTCAGACCGAAGTTGGTATCACTTTTATCCATGTGACCCATGATCAAGAAGAAGCCATGACTATGGCAGACACAATTGCAGTTATGAATAATGGAAAGATTGAACAACTAGGCTCTCCTAGCGAGCTCTACGAGAACCCAAAGACTACATTCGTTGCTAACTTCCTAGGCCAATCAAACTTTCTCCAAGGCATTGTTGAATCTGAATCAAATGGTGAAACTATTGTCATTGCCCACGGCATCCGAATTACTATGCCAAGCTCGAGAAATAATGGAAGCACCGCTTCAGTTAAGATTGGCGTAAGGCCTGAAAAGTTTAGAATTCATTTCGTTGGCTCTGAGTTGCCAGGTAATCTGCTAATCGGTGGCGTAGTTACAGATATTTCCTTTGTCGGAGTTAGTACTCAGTACATGGTTGAGATGCCTTGGAAGCAAGAGATTATGGTCTTTGAACAGAATGATGGTGGTGCGCCAAACATTAAGAAAGGTGATCAGGTCTCCCTAACCTGGGAGCCACAGTTCACCTTCGCACTTAACGGTGAGTAACTTGGAGACTCTGCAGAAAGAACCTCGTTCGGGTCTGCTAAAGAACTACAAGTTAGAGTTCACACCCTACTTACTTTTAATCCCAGGACTGCTCTGGCTATTTACATTCTTTATTCTTCCAATTCTAAATCTGTCCACCACCTCAACAAAGACTCGCTCTCCTTCATTTGAAACAGGGGCTTTTGATCAAACCTGGAGGTTCCTAAATTATGTTGATGCATTCGTTGAGAATCAAGAGCAGTTCTATCGCTCATTTATATATGCCTTAATCGCAACAGTTCTGGCTTTAGCAATTGCCTACCCATTGGCTTATGCAATTGCTTTTCGAAGCGGTGCGATGAAAAATATTCTATTAGTGCTAGTGATTGCGCCATTTTTCACCTCATTTTTACTTCGCACCTTGGCCTGGAAACAGATTCTTGGATCTGAAGGACCCGTAGTCTCATTACTTCAAAATCTAAACATTATGAACTCCGGACAGACGATTACCGCAACTAGCTTCTCAGTAATAATGGGTCTTACCTATAATTTCCTACCGTTCATGACGCTTCCAATTTATGCAAGCTTAGATCGAATTGACCCTAAGTTGCTGGAAGCTTCTGGCGATCTCTTTGCTAATTCTCTAAATACTTTTCGTAAAGTAACACTTCCATTGTCAATGCCTGGCGTAGTAGCAGGGACTTTGCTTACATTTATTCCTGCATCTGGTGACTATATAAATGCCTCGATATTAGGAAATCCCAATACTAAGATGATTGGAAATGTTATTGACTCACGTTTCTTTAGAGTCGTTGACTATCCAACTGCCGCAGCTCTCTCTTTTATTTTGATGGCAGTGATTCTCATTATTGTTTCGGTTTATATTAGGAGAACTGGAACGGATGAACTCGTATGAGAAAATGGCTCTCTAAAAATATCATCCGAATTTATGCAGGAGTTGCACTCTTCTACGTATTTATACCTGTTGCTTACACGATTGTTTTCTCTTTTAATGACTCAAAAAAACGCAATATTAACTGGCAGGGTTTTACCTTTAATAATTGGCTAAATCCATGTGATGCCGATGGAATTTGTGAGGCACTAGGGAATTCATTGCGGATTGGTTTCATATCCACACTAATCTCTACAGTCATTGGAACAATGATTGCATTCGCAATAGGTCGATATGCGTTTAAGGGAAGAAGTTCAGTCAATCTTCTTATCTTCCTGCCAATGGCAACACCAGAGATTGTTTTAGGTGCTTCGCTTTTGGCGATGTTCTTAAACCTTGGAATTAATCCAGGTTTCTGGCCAACAATAATCGCGCATGTGATGTTCTGTATCTCTTTTGTTGTTGTAACAGTCAAGGCTCGCATCGCAGGACTTGATCCGAAGTTGGAAGAAGCAGCAAGAGATCTCTACGCCAATGAATGGGAGACTTTCCGCAGAGTTACTTTCCCATTAGTTCTTCCAGGCGTTGCAGCAGCGGCTCTGCTAGCTTTTGCGCTCTCTTTCGATGATTTCATCATCACAAACTTCAATTCTGGAACGGTCAGCACATTCCCGAAGTTTGTCTGGGTATCGGCAACTAGAGGTGTTCCACCTCAGGCAAATGTGGTGGGATCAATTATGTTTATAGGGGCTTTGGCAATAGTCATACTGGGTCAAGTAGTAAACCGCCGCAAGGTGCGCTAAACTTTAAAAGTATCCATGGTGAAGAACAGAGTTATTAAAAGCTCTGCGTCGTGGGGTAGGACTCCGGAGGACCCGGGCCAACTTTAAGTTGTGATTGAAGGGGTGATCCCGGTTTCGGCCGGATTACGCGATGTCAAACATCGACTCTTCCTATTTAAAACATCTCTCACATATGCAACCACAGTTGTATTGGCTTGACGCTGACCCCTTAGAACCTGAAGCGCATCCAACACTCATCGGCGAAATAACAACTGACCTCTGCATTGTCGGAGCTGGTTATACCGGCCTATGGACTGCGCTACTTGCTAAAGAGAAAAATCCCGAGCGTAATGTAATCATTATTGAACAGTTAGAAACTGGTGCCGGTGCATCTGGTCGTAATGGTGGTTTCTGCAGTTACTCATTAACTCATGGATTTATGAATGGCTATAGTCGCTTTAAAGATGAGATGGCAATCATTGAAAGGCTAGGTCGCGAAAATCTGGAAGCCATTGAGGCGACAATCAAGAAATACAACATTGATTGCGGGTTTGAATTAACTGGTGAAATTAGCGTTGCAAATGAAGAGTGGCAGCTAAATGATCTAATCGAAATTGCTGACCTGCGGAACTCTTTTGGTGACAGCGTTCAAATCTTAAGTAAAGAGGAGATGCAGGCGCGCGTAAATTCACCAATTTCTGTTGGCGGCTTATGGGATCCAGATGGCACTGCGCTTATTGATCCAGCGAGATTGGTCTGGGGTCTAGAGCAAGCATGTATCAAGAGCGGCGTTGTAATTTACGAGAACACCAGTGCGCTCTGGTTAGAACGAACCAGTAGCGGAATAATTGTTCACACGCCTTATGGCGAGGTTCATTCTAAAAAAGTTGCGCTTGCCACAAATATTTATCGCTCACTTTTACGACGCGCTAAGAAGTATGTCGTTCCGGTATATGACTTCCAATTAGTCACCGAACCACTTACGCCGGAACAGATGGATTCAATTGGTTGGAAGAATCGCGAAGGTCTATCTGAGGCCGGAAATCAATTCCATTACTACCGATTAACAAAAGATAACGAGATTTTGTGGGGCGGATATGACGCCATCTATAACTTCCGTGGAAAAGTTAGACACGAATATGAAACTAGCGCCGAAACTTATGCGCATTTAGCGCAAGCTTTTCTAGAAACCTTCCCACAATTAAAGGGTATTAAATTCACTCATGGTTGGGGTGGTGCAATTGATACTTGCTCTCGCTTCACCCAATTCTGGGGCAAGGCTTATCGTGGGAAAGTTGCATATGTGATGGGATATACCGGACTCGGTGTTGGTGCGTCGAGATTTGGTGCTCAAGTTATGTTGGATTTATTAGATGGCGAAGATAACGAGCGCACCCGATTAAGTATGGTTCGAAAGAAGCCAATTCCATTCCCACCAGAACCATTCAAATTTATCTTTATTCGATTAACCCAGTGGTCGCTAAACAAATCAGATCAGAATCAGGGCAAGCGCAATCTATGGCTTAAATTCCTAGATTTCTTCGGGCTTGGCTTTGATTCATAACTTACTGCGCAGCAAAAGCTTCATCAATAACTTCGAGCGCTTCAATCAATAAGTGCTCTGGCATAACCAGGGGTGGTAACAAGCGAATAACATTTGAGTAAGTTCCGGCGCTCAGAATCAATACACCTTTCTGCTGGCAATATTTAATTACCGCACTCATAACTTCGCTATTTGGTTCCGTGGTCCCAGGCTTTACTAATTCAATTGCCTGCATCGCACCGGCCCCACGAACTTCGCCGATTACTGGATGCTTCTTTGCCATATTCTGTAAGGCATCAACCATAATTTTGCCAATTACATTTGCGCGATCAACTAATTTTTCCTCTTCAATAGTTGCAATCGCACCTAGTGCTGCAGCACATGCGACTGGGTTTCCGCCAAAGGTTCCACCGAGTCCGCTGGCATGAACTGAATCTAGGATTTCTGCTCGACCAGTTACGCCAGCGAGTGGGAAACCACCAGCGATTCCTTTAGCAGTTGTAATCAGATCAGCATCAACGTTCTCGTGTTCAACAGCGAACATCTTTCCCGTACGACCAAAACCAGTTTGAACTTCATCTGCAACAAAGACGATGCCATTTTCATTGGCAAAGTTAGCGAGCCCAGGAAGGAAGCCCTTTGGTGGAACAATGAATCCGCCTTCGCCTTGAATTGGTTCGATGACAATTGCTGCAACGCTCTTGGCGCCAATTTCCTTCTCAATTTTATGAGTTACTTCTTCGAGAGTTTGAACCGCGCAATTAGCTGCATCGCCATTAAATCTAAATGGATAAGCCATTGGCATCCGATAAATCTCACTAGCAAATGGTCCAAAGCCCTCCTTGTAAGGCATGCTCTTTGCAGTCATTGCCATAGTTAAATTTGTACGGCCGTGATATCCATGTTCGAATACGACCACAGCTTGGCGCTTGGTATATGCGCGAGCAATTTTGATTGCATTTTCAACAGCCTCAGCACCGGAATTTAATAGAACTGATTTCTTCTTATGTGTTCCTGGTGTCAATCTATTAAGCGCCTCGCAGACTTCGATATACCCAAGGTAAGGAGCAATCATGAAACATGTGTGAGTAAAGGCTTTGACTTGGCTAATCACATTTTCAACTACTCGATCTGCGCTATTTCCAACATTTACAACAGCGATTCCAGCACCCATATCAATAATTGAATTGCCGTCGACATCAACAATTACTCCGCCACCAGCTTTTTCAACGACAATTGGTATCGCCATTCCAAGTGATGCGGATACTGCTTCATTGCGCCTTTTGATAATCTCCTGTGATTTTGGTCCTGGGATTGCTGTTATCAGGCGACGTTCTTGCGGAATATTTGGGCCGGTAGTCATGGACTCAGTCTATCTGAGGCAAATGTTTTACTCATTTTCACTTCCGATATAGGAGAATGGGGAAGTGCCCAACCAAATCGACTTAGTAATTCTTGGCTCAACTGGATCTATCGGGGTCCAGGCACTTGAAATAGTTGAAGCCAATCCAGATAAATTTCGAGTCGTAGCGTTGGCTGCCGGATCTTCAAACTTACAACTATTGGCAGATCAGGCAAAACGATTCTCAGTTCCAGTTGTCGGAACCACCGGTGATCGTGAAACCTTTACTCAGATGTTTACTGGGAAAAACAAGGTCGAAGTGATCGATGGCTCTAAGAGTTCATCCGAAATTGCAGCGATTGCGTGCGACATCGTTTTGAATGGCATTTCTGGATCTATTGGGCTTGGTCCGACTCTTGCCGCACTTTCAGTCGGAAATAAAGTTGCGCTCGCAAATAAAGAGTCACTTGTTGCTGGTGGCGATTTAGTAATGGCCTTCGGGCGAGATCAAATAATTCCAGTCGACTCCGAACATTCTGCTTTGTATCAATGTTTCCTAAGCGGAAAAGCTTCCGAGGTTAAGCAAGTTATTTTGACAGCTAGCGGTGGCCCATTTAGAGATCGCAATAAATTATCAGATATTTCAGTTGCTGATGCGCTCAATCATCCAACTTGGTCAATGGGTCCAGTTGTAACAATCAACTCTGCAACTCTAATGAATAAAGGTTTGGAAATTATCGAAGCTCACTATCTCTTTGATCTGCCATACTCAAAGATTTCTGCAGTAATTCATCCGCAATCTATTGTTCATTCAATGGTCGAATTTATTGATGGCTCAACAATCGCTCAGGCCAGTCCGCCAAATATGAAGGGGCCGATTGCCTACGCGATTTCTGGAACAAATAGAATTTCAAAGGCAACTGCGCCAATTGATTGGAGCGCGAAGCAGAGTTGGGAGTTCATGCCAATCGACAATGCTAAATTCCCGGCGGTTGATCTTGCACGTAGATGCGGCGAACTTGGTGGTGGATTACCAGCAATCTTTAATGCAGCGAATGAAGTTGCGGTTGAAGCATTTATAAATAGAGCGATTCCATTTGTGAAGATAGTCGATGTGGTCGACGCTACAGTTCAAAAATTGGGTGGGAACTCACCTATAACAATAGGATCGCTCTCTGATGTCAGTGCCATAGAGGATGATGCAAGAGTTCTAGCCAATCAATTAGTTCAGGAGCGCAAGTGAATTTTCCAGGTCTTGGTATTCTCGGAGTATTAGCCTTTGTGGTTGCACTTCTCTTCTCAGTAATGGTGCATGAAGCTGGCCACTATTTAACTGCGAAAAAATTCCATATGCGGGTAACTGAATTCTTTCTCGGTTTTGGAAGCAGAATCTGGTCATTTCAAAGAGGCGAAACTGAATTCGGTATCAAGGCAATTCCTGCCGGAGGTTACTGTCGAATTTCAGGAATGTCAGTAAATGAAGAGTTGCCAGAAGCTGATAAGCATCGAGCTTTTTACCTAGCCTCGGTTCCAAAAAGGTTAATCGTTCTTGGAGCGGGTTCATTTCTACACTTCGTATTAGGCTTTTTAATATTAGTAATTCTATTTTCAGGTGTTGGTGTAACAGCAGTAACAAAAACTATTGATCAAGTGGTCCCATGTGTTTCAAATTCTGCAAGCGGCATTTCAGATTCAAATTGCACCGCAACCTCAATACCAACCCCCGCCAAGGCTGCAGGTTTCATGGCGGGCGATGAAGTCATCTCAATCAATGGCAAGGAATCTGATAATTGGGCTGACTACACAGAGATAATCCGTGAGTCGGCTCGCAAAGAGGTAATTATCGCAGTCAATCGCAATGGCGAACGGTTATTGATTCCAGTCACACCAGCTGCTCGTACCCTTAATGGAAGAGAGATTGGCTATTTAGGAATCATTAATGAGTTGGGAACCAAGAAAGAGAGCCCAATTAAGGCAGTCTCAACTAGCGTACGGATAACTGGAGATTTATTACAGAACAGCGTCACCTCGCTATTCGCACTCCCAGCGAAAATTCCGGCACTCTTCCGCCAAACTTTCGGCAATGAAGAACGCGATCCTCAAGGTCTAGTTGGGGTAGTCGGTGTTGCTCGTGTTAGCGCCCAGACTGCTAGTGAGCCATCGCTGGAATCGCGGGAGAAAGTTGCAACCTTCTTAATTATTATCGCCAGCCTTAATATCTTCGTGGGTGTTTTCAATCTTCTTCCTTTGTTGCCACTCGATGGTGGCCACATGGCAGTTGCAATAGTTGACGGTATCCGGAGATTTAATGCAAAAAGACGGAAGCTCAGCCCACCACCCGCCATTGATGTTGAGAAATTACTCCCGCTCACCTTTGCGGTATTTGCACTCCTAGCGGTTCTATCTCTACTTCTGCTCACGGCTGATATTTTCAATCCAATAAACATCTATCAATAATCTAGGATGTATCCATGGTAAATCTCGGAATGCCAAGCACGCCTCCGCCGACGCTGGCACCTCGTCGCAAGAGTAAGCAGCTTAAAGTTGGAAGTGTTCTAGTTGGCGGCGATGCCCCAGTAAGCGTGCAATCAATGTGCACAACTCTTACTTCGGATGTGAATGCAACTCTGCAACAGATCGCAGAATTAACTGCATCTGGTTGCCAAATTGTTCGAGTTGCAGTGCCTAGTCAAGATGATGCCGATGCGCTCTCGCAGATTGCAAAGAAGTCACAGATTCCAGTAATTGCAGATATTCACTTTCAGCCAAAATATATCTTTGCAGCCATCGATGCTGGTTGCGCTGCAGTCCGAGTAAATCCAGGAAATATTAAGCAGTTCGATGACAAGGTTAAAGAGGTTGCTAAGGCTGCGGGAGATGCAGGCATCCCAATTCGAATTGGCGTAAATGCTGGCTCGCTTGACCCAAGACTTCTCGCCAAATATGGCAAAGCAACTCCAGAAGCTCTTGCCGAATCAGCGCTCTGGGAAGCATCGCTCTTTGAAGAGCATGGATTTAGCGATATTAAAATCTCAGTCAAACATCACGATCCCGTAACAATGGTTCAGGCCTACAGATTACTTGCAAGCAAATGTGATTATCCATTGCACCTTGGTGTTACTGAGGCCGGACCAATCTTCCAGGGAACGATTAAATCTGCGACTGCATTTGGAATTTTATTGGCTGAAGGAATCGGCGACACGATTCGAGTATCACTCTCTGCGCCACCTGTTGAAGAAGTAAAGGTTGGAATCTCAATTCTTGAATCACTAAATCTTCGCCAACGTAAGTTAGAGATTGTTTCTTGCCCATCTTGTGGCCGCGCCCAGGTTGATGTTTATTCCTTGGCTGAAAAAGTTCAAGCAGGGCTACAAGGAATGACAGTTCCACTTCGCGTTGCAGTTATGGGTTGCGTTGTTAACGGGCCAGGTGAAGCACGAGAAGCTGATCTTGGGGTCGCATCCGGAAATGGCAAGGGCCAGATATTTGTGAAGGGCCAAGTAATTAAAACTGTTCCCGAGAGCCAAATTGTTGAAACTCTCATCGAGGAAGCAATGCGGTTAGCCGAAGAAATGGAAGCTGCTGGTGTTGAAAGTGGAGCACCAACCGTAACTGCTAAGTAAGTTCGGTAGGGTACGCCCATGTTGAAAATGTCTACCCTGCTTCTGCGCACGCTTCGCGATGACCCAGCAGATGCTGAAGTAGCAAGCCATCGATTATTGGTTCGTGCGGGATATGTCCGTCGAATCGCCGCAGGAGTTTACTCCTGGTTGCCACTTGGCTATTTAACTTATCGCAATATTGAACGCGTAATTCGCGAAGAGATGGATGCTGCGGGATTTCAAGAAGTTCATTTCCCAGCGCTTTTACCGCGCGAACCATATGAGAAAACAAGTCGTTGGGAAGAATACGGATCTGATTTATTTAGGTTGCAGGACCGCAGAGGAAACGATTATCTCTTAGGGCCAACACACGAAGAGATGTTTACCTTAATGGTGAAGGGCGAGTATTCCTCTTACAAAGATTTACCTCTTTCAATTTATCAAATCCAAACTAAATTCCGCGATGAAACCAGACCAAGAAGTGGAATTATTCGGGGCCGAGAATTTGTCATGAAGGACTCGTATTCCTTTGATATCGACGATGCCGGGTTAATTGCTTCTTACAACAAGCATCGCGACGCTTACATCAAGACTTTTGATCGCCTCGGACTTAAATACAACATCGTATCTGCGGTATCAGGTGCAATGGGTGGCTCAGGTTCTGAAGAATTCTTAGCACCTTGTGCAACTGGTGAAGACACCTATGTTCTATGCAACAAATGTGGTTACGCTGCAAATGTTGAAGCTATGGTCACTAAAGTTCCAGCCTATTCCGGCAGTGCACCAGCCGCAATAGAAGAGTTTGATTCTCCAAATACTCCAACAATTGATTCACTAGTAGACCTTTTGAATACAAAATTTGGTCCAGGACATAAAGCTTCGGACACTCTAAAGAATGTTCTGCTGATGGCGGATGAAAAAGCAATCTCAGTTCTGGTTCCAGGAGATCGTGAAGTTGATTTGAAGAGGCTCCAAGCAAATCTGCCAGGTGTGCAAGAACTGCGTTTGTTTGAAGATGCCGACTTTGCAAAGTTTCCTGGGCTAGTCAAAGGATATGTCGGACCCCAAGATGCAAACAAACTTGGCGTAACTCTTTATGCCGATCCAAGAGTTACTCCAGGATCACACTGGATTACCGGTGCGAATAAAAAAGACACACATGCTCGCTTTGTAACAAATGAGCGTGATTTTAAAGTCGAAAAGTATTTAGAAGCGGCAGAAGTTCGCGCTGGAGATCTCTGCCCAAAGTGTGAAACTCCAGTTGTAATTGACCGAGCAATTGAAATTGGTCATATCTTCCAGCTGGGTCGCAAATATGCCCAGGCACTTGATCTAACTGTTTTAGATCAGAACGGTAAATCCCAAGTTGTCACAATGGGTTCTTATGGAATTGGTGTATCGCGCGCGGTTGCTGCAATTGCAGAACAGACACATGATGAGATTGGCTTGAATTGGCCGCGCGAAATCGCACCAGCAGATATTCATATTGTCGCAACCGGCAAAGAAGCTGAAGTATTTAAGGCCGCCCTAACTCTGGCCGAAGATTTGGAGGAGAAGGGCTTGCGGGTAATGTTCGATGATCGCCCAGATGCAAGTGCTGGAGTTAAATTCAAAGATGCAGAATTAATCGGAATTCCATTTATTGTAATTGTTGGCAAAGCACTTTCTGAAGGGAAAGTTGAATTCCGAGTTCGTCGAACCGGCGAAAAGACTGAGATTGAATTATTGAAAGCAGTCACTGAAATAACTTCAAGGGTCCTTAATTCATAATTAAATGGGAATTGAAACCATAGTATTTCTGGTTATTGCTGCTGGTTTTGCTGGCTTCGTAGATGCAGTCGCGGGTGGTGGCGGTTTAATCCAATTACCGGCCCTACTAATCGGAATTTCCGAGAAGCCAATTCCTACGATTCTTGGAACAAATAAAGTTATTTCTATCTTTGGAACAAGCACCGCAGCAGCAAATTACTTTAGAACTGTAAAACCAGATTTAAAATTGACCTCTTACATGGCGGTCCCGGCATTCATCGGCTCGGCGCTCGGAGCCAGACTTGCTAGCTCTTTTCCTACATCAGTCTTTCGCCCACTAATCATTTTTCTATTGATCTCGGTAGCGATCTATACCTGGCGTAAGCCAGAGCTTGGGATTAGTGAGAAACTTAAATTCACACAGCGCCAGCGCCATCAAATAGTTTTTATTTTGGGTTTAATCATTGGTTTCTACGATGGCATCTTTGGTCCAGGGACTGGGACATTCCTAGTTTTCCTTCTAGTTGGGCTGGTTGGTTATGCCTTCCTTAAAGCATCCGCAACTGCAAAGTTCATAAATATTGCCACCAATCTTGGCGCCATAATCTCCTTCCAACTGACTGGTCACATCTTGTGGAAGTTGGGACTTGCACTAGCTATCGCAAATGTTTGCGGCGCAATAATTGGATCGAGACTTGCCATCCGCGGCGGCTCACCATTGGTACGAAAAGTGTTTTTAGTAGTAACGACAATTCTGATTGCAAAAGTGGGTTATGATTGGCTCGCTAACTAGAACTTAATATTGAGAAAGGCTTTTGGATATGCCATTGAACGAGGACATCAGCGCCGCTATCAGGCCAATTATTGAAGCATCTGGAAATTACTTAGAAGAGCTAACAATCACGAGCGCCGGCAAGGTAAAAATCCTTACAGTTATTGTCGACAGCGACTCCCACTTAAATTTAGATCAGATAACAGCAGTCACAAAAGAAATTTCTGAGGTCATTGAAACCCTGGAAGAACTTGGCGATAGCGCTTTCACCTTAGAAGTTACGTCACCTGGCATCGATCGCCCGCTAACGAAGCCACGGCATTGGCGCAAGAATTTCAATCGCTTAGTAGAAATCACAATGACCAGCGGTCAAGATATCCAAGGTCGAATTGGAGAAGCCACAGAGTCGGCTGTTTTGGTCGGGGATCAGAAGATTTCCTTCGAAGATATAAAGCGTGCAGTTTTAGAGATTGAATTCAAATGAGCGTAGATGTTGCTGCGCTAATTGCGCTAACAATTGAGAAAGAAATTCCGCTAGAAAAGATGATTAGCGCAATCGAAAATGCGGTAACCGAAACTTACTTAGCACTTGAAGATGCAAAGCCTCAAGGCCGCGCGGTATTGAACCGCGTTGATGGCGAGATTCTGATTCATGTTCCTCAGTTTGATGATGAGGGTGTTTATACCGAAACCATTACACATATGCCTGAGGGTTTTGAACAAGTTATTCAATCAATCACTCGCAAAGAGATTAAACAACGTATGCGTGCGGCAAAAGATGCAGATGTGGTTGAAGAATTCTCAGCTAGTGTTGGTGACGTTCTTTCAGGTGTGATTCAACAAGGGCGCGATGCCACTTTGGTTTATGTTGACCTGGGAAGAGTCGAAGGAAAAATCCCACCAATCGAACAAGTCCCAACCGAAACTTATGTTCATGGCCAACGCATCAAGTGTTTTGTTGTGGATGTGAAGCAAGGCTTAAAAGGTCCAGAAGTGACGCTCTCTAGAACCCATCCGCTCTTGGTAAAGGCGCTCTTCACTTTAGAAGTTCCTGAATTAAAAGATCGGATTGTTGAAATCGTTGGCGTTTCTCGCGAAGCTGGTTATCGAAGCAAAGTTTCAGTCAGATCACACCGCGCTGGTGTAAGTCCCAAAGGTGCCCTAATTGGCCCAGTTGGCGCCCGAGCAAAAGCGGTAATGGATGAATTAAATGGCGAGAAAATAGATATCGTTGATTACTCTGAAAATCCTGCGGTATATGTTGCAAATGCACTTGCCCCAGCAAAGGTAACAAGTTGTGAAGTTGTTGATCTTGAAAGTAAATCTGCAAAAGTCGTTGTTCCTGATTATCAACTCTCACTAGCGATCGGAAAAGATGGCCAGAACGCTCGGCTTGCGGCTCGACTAACTGGCTGGCGAATCGACATTCATCCAGATAATCCGGTTGTGCGAATCGAAAAGCCAAAGCCAATTTCCAGCGATGAGCCAGAGGATGCGGGTGATTTTCCCGCGTAGATTGTGAACATCCCGATATCGCAGGTAAGATTTGCCCCTGATAGTTTAAAAATGCGAGGGATAAGAGATGCCGATTCCGATTCGGAGCTGCATAGCTTGTCGCAAGCGAGAGAACTACAGTGAACTACTACGGGTAGTTCGGGTCGGAAATCAGGTTCTGCCTGATGAAGATCACCGCAAATTTGGTCGCGGTGCTTGGCTACATCGAAACTGTTTCGATTTAGCAAAGGAGCGCAGATCATTTCAACGGGCCTTTCGGACAGATGAAAGTCTTTCGATGGATTCGTTGGAGAAGTTTTTAAATAACTAGTTTTACGAATATAAGGAGCGAAAGCTATGTCAAACCCAAATTGGGAAATCAAGTAACCATGAGCACCGCGCGCTCATGATTAAGGCATTAATTTAGGCTCCAATTAAGACGTGGGGCCAAGACAGGAAGGCAACTGTGGCAAAGGTCCGCGTTTACGAATTAGCAAAAGATTTGGGTTTAGAGAGCAAAGAGCTCCTCGCTAAGTTACAAGAAGTCGGCGAGTTCGTTAGTTCTGCATCATCAACTGTTGAGGCACCTGTTGTGCGCAAGTTGATGGATAAGTTTCCAGATCTAAAAGCAGCAACTCCTGCTCCGAAGGTGGCCAAGAAAACCGCTGCGAAGAAAACTGCTGCAAAGAAGTCGGCAGAACCAACCCCAGAAGAAATCGAAGCAGCACTTGCATCGCTTCCAGAATCAACTCGCGAACAATTAACTAAGGCCAAGAGCGAAAAACCTGTTGCGCTTGTTGCGCCTGAGGCACCAGCAACGCCAGTCACACCAGCAACGCCAGTTGCATCAAATCCTTCAGTAATGCCACGTCCACCACGTGCTGGAAATAATCCTTTCGGTTCCGGTAGTAGTGCAATGCCACGTCCACCTGCGCAACGTCCACTTCGTCCAGGTGAACGTCCGCCAATGTCAGGACCGCGTCCCGGTTCTGTTCGTCCAGGTTTTGCTGCACGACCACAACAAGGTCGCCCAACAACAGGTTCACCAACTTCTGGTTCACGTCCAGGATCACCAACAACCGGTGTACCAAATTCAAATTCGCCATATCGCACACCTAATACAAATGCTGGTGGCGCACCAACAACATTTGGTGGCGCTGGTGGTAAAGGCGGCGGACGTCATCAACGTGGCGGAACTGCTGGTGCATTTGGAAAGCAGGGCGGCAAATCTCGCAAGGCGCATAAGAGCAAGAAAGCCTTGCGTGAAGAGTTCGACAATATGGCGGCACCATCACTTGGTGGCGCGGTCATTCCTCATGGTGATGGCAAGACAACTATTCGCCTACGTCGCGGTGCAACTCTTATGGACTTTGCCGAAAAAATCGGTGGCGATCCAGCAGCACTAGTTTCAGCGCTATTCCACTTAGGTGAAATGGTTACTGCAACACAATCTGTTGATGAAGATACCTTCATGCTTCTTGGCGCCGAACTTGGATATCAAATTCAAGTAGTTAGCCCGGAAGATGAAGATCGTGAATTGCTAGAACAATTCGATATCAACCTTGATAAAGAACTAGAAGATATCGATGAATCAGATCTTGTTGTGCGCTCGCCAATCGTTACGGTTATGGGTCACGTAGATCACGGTAAGACAAGTTTGCTAGATGCAATCCGCAAGACCGAAGTTGGTCGCGGTGAAGCAGGCGGAATTACTCAGCATATTGGTGCATATCAAATTCATCATGATCATGATGGACAGAATCGCGCAATCACATTTATCGATACTCCAGGTCACGAAGCTTTCACAGCGATGCGTGCACGTGGTGCGAAGGTGACAGATATTGCCGTGCTTGTTGTTGCTGCAGATGATGGCGTTATGCCACAGACAATTGAAGCGCTAAACCATGCCCAAGCAGCAGATGTTCCAATTGTTGTTGCAGTGAACAAGGTTGATAAAGAGGGCGCAAACCCAGACAAGATTCGCCAACAATTAACTGAATACAACTTGATTGCAGAGGAATTTGGCGGAACAACTATGTTCATCAACGTATCTGCAAAGTCAGGTTCTGGTATTGATGAACTAATCGATGCAATTCTTCTTACTGCAGATGCCGCAATTGATCTGCGCGCAATTGCAGATGATGTTGCCCGAGGTGTTGCAATCGAAGCTAATCTTGATAAGGGTCGTGGCCCAGTTGCGACAGTTCTTGTCCAACGTGGAACACTTCATGTCGGAGATTCAATTGTTGCTGGCGGCGCCTTTGGTCGCGTTCGTGCAATGCTTGATGAAAATGGCGATGCGGTAACTGAAGCTGGCCCATCACGTCCAGTTCAAGTTCTTGGCTTCACATCGGTTCCAGGTGCGGGTGACACATTCATTGTTGCTGAAGATGATCGAACCGCTCGTCAGATTGCCGAGAAGCGTCAACTTGCAATGCGAAATGCGTTGCTGGCAAAGACTCGGAAGAAAGTTTCACTCGAAGACTTTATGGAGCAATCCAAGATCAGCACACTCAACCTCATTCTTAAGGGTGACGTTTCTGGTTCGGTTGAAGCTCTGGAAGATGCATTGCTACAGCTCGATGTCGGCAGCGATGTTGATCTCCGTGTTATCCACCGCGGCGTAGGTGCAATTACTAAGGGCGATGTAACTCTTGCTTCTGCATCAACTGCTGTGATTATCGGATTCAACGTTAAGCCTGAACCACAGACTGCAATCTTCGCCGAAGTTGAAGGCGTTGAAATTCGTTTCTACACAGTTATCTACAACGCTATCGAAGAGATCGAAGCTTCACTCAAGGGCTTGCTAAAGCCAGAGTTTGAAGAAGTAGTTCTTGGAAACGCCGAAGTTCGCGATATCTTTAAATCAAGCAAGTTTGGAAATATCTCTGGCTGCTTGGTTCAAGATGGAACCATCAAGCGAAATGCCAAGGCAAGAACACTTCGAAATGGTGTGCTTGTTGGCGAAGGCCTGACTGTTGATTCGTTACGTCGCTTTAAGGATGATGCAACTGAAGTTAAGGATGGTTACGAGTGCGGTATTGGACTCGGATCCTTCAAGGATATTCAAGTTGGCGACATCATTCAGACCTACGAGTTGCGTGAGAAGAAGCGCGCATAACAAATGGCCTCGAATCGTGCATTAAAGGTCGCTGACCGAATTAAAGAGATTGTTGCCGATGCTCTTGAGTCGCGGGTAAAGGATCCGCGACTTGGCTTCATTACTCTTACCGATGTTCGCGTGACCGGCGACTTGCAGCAGGCATCTATTTTCTACACTGTGCTTGGTGATGAAGCTGCTCGAAGTGCAACTGCAATTGCTTTGAATTCGGCGCGTGGAATGTTGCGCACTGAAGTGGGACGAACTCTTGGACTTCGAATTACGCCTTCACTTGAATTCTTTCAAGATGGATTGCAAGAGAGTGCCAGTGCGATGAATGATTTGCTCTTTGAAGTTGCAAGAAAAGATGCCGAATTAGCAAAGGCTCGCGAAGGGGCAAAACCTGCTGGCGATCCCGATCCTTATAAGCACACCGAAGCCTAATTAAATGCATGGCTTTGCTCTTATAAATAAGGCGCCAGGTTTAACTAGCCACGATGTAGTCGCCCAAGCCCGCAAGCAATTCGGAACAAAAAAAGTTGGCCATGCCGGAACTCTTGATCCAATGGCTACGGGTGTTTTAGTTCTTGGTATTGGTTCAGCGACCAGACTTCTTCAATATGTTGTTGATGGTACAAAGAGATATGAGGCAACAATCAGATTAGGGCAGAGCACACATACAGATGACCGCGAAGGCGAAGTTTTAGCAACAACTGATGCTTCAAATCTAAGTGAAACCCAAATAAAAAGCGCAATGGCAAACTTTGTTGGAAAAATTCAGCAGAAGCCTAGTTCGGTATCGGCGATAAAGATTGATGGAAAGCGTGCACATCAGAGAGTAAGAGATGGGGAAGCAGTTGAACTTCCAGCCCGAGATATAGAAATTATGAATATTGAAGTCCGATCAATTAATAAGGTCGAAGCGTTTATGGATGTGGAAGTAACTGTTTCATGTAGCGCTGGAACTTATATTCGGGCAATCGCCCGTGATCTCGGCGAATCCTTGCAAGTCGGTGGCCATTTAACTTCGCTAAATCGCACGGTAGTTTCACCATTCGATATTTCAGAGTGTACTGAGTTGAAAGATGCCAAACCGATTTCTGTAGCATCTGCAATTTCGCGAATATTGCCAGTTCGTACTATCGACCTACCCGAGGCAAATGAAATTTCATTTGGCCGAGCAATTTCTGCTAGCAATCAAATCGGAGCAGTCGCTGCTTTGGATCAAGCGGGCGAATTCGTTGCCCTGTTATTGGATAAAGAACAATCAGGTAAAACTGTTGCGACGCCGACCCTAGTTACTGTGAAAGAATAGCAACATGAGCAACCAAGACAATTGCGTAGCAATCGGCATCTTTGATGGCGTGCACGCTGGTCATCAAGAGCTGCTAAAGAGTGCAACGAAATATGGGAAAGTAATTGTTCTAACTTTCTATCCACACCCGACTGTTATTTTTGCGCCAGAGCGCACGCCAATGCAATTGCTTCCACTCGATGATCGAATCGCTGCGTTAAAAGCACATGGTGCGGATGAAGTGGTCGTGATTGAATTTACTAAAGAGTTTGCAGCAAAGACGGCAGATGAATTTATTGATGAGATTCTTTTGAAGCGACTGAGCGCAACTCATGTGATTGTTGGCGAGAATTTTACTTTTGGTCGTGGTGCTCAGGGCACCGCGCAGTATCTGCAAACAGTCGCAAAAGGCTTTGAAACTTCAATAGTTCAGCTCTCGGAAAATAGAGGAAACCCAATTTCTTCTACCCGTATTCGTGGTTTGATATTCGATGGCGAAGTTGTTCGAGCAAAAGAATTATTGACCAGAAATCATTATTTAGTTGGCCCGGTTGTCCATGGCGAAAAGCGTGGCCGAACAATTGGTTACCCAACAGCGAATATTGGACTTGATGATCTTGCATGTATTCCCGCAGATGGAGTTTATGCTGGATGGTTAACAGTTGAAAACATTCGATGGGCTGCAGCAATTTCGATAGGAACAAATCCAACTTTCCCTGGAGTGCGCGGTCGCCAAGTCGAGGCATACGCACTTGATCAAGTTGGCTTAGAGTTATACGACAAAATTGCGAAAGTTGAATTCACTGAAAGATTGCGCGATACCCTGAAATTTGATTCGCTCGATTCCTTGCTAGTCCAAATGAAAGCGGATTGCGACCGGGCGGCAGAATTAACTGGATTTACCCGCATAAATCTCGATCAATAGCACTCGATTATCGCTCGATTTCTCCATAGTAAATGGCGCTGGTAGCCTTGCCCTACAACAAGCGAGCAATCGAGCCTTCGTGAATAACACCGAGGCCCTCGTGAAAGTAAAGGGAGCACTAAATGGCGTTACAACCATCAGTTAAAAAAGAAATCATTACAAAATACGGCGCTTCCGCTACTGACACAGGAAGCCCTGAAGCGCAGGTCGCATTGCTATCAAAGCGAATTGAAGAACTCACCGAGCACCTAAAGGTAAATAAGAACGATCACCACAACCGTCGTGGTCTGATTCTTATGGTCGGTAAGCGTCGTCGTATCTTGCAATATCTCGCAAAGACCGATGTAACACGTTACAGAGCGATTATCGAAAAACTCGGTATTCGTCGCTAAATTAGCAAAACTCACTCATCAGTGAATCGGTCCTCGGTTGTGGCTTCCGGGCCTAAATTATTTAATTTAATCCCGTGGGCTTCCATCGAAGATCCGTTACTGATGCGTGTTCATTAGAAATGGAGTCGACCTATGGAAGGTCAAGATGTTAAGACCGCCGTTGCAGTAATTGATAACGGCAAATATGGAAAGCGCGAGATCCGGTTTGAAACCGGCCGCCTAGCACGTCAAGCGTCAGGAACTGCACTTGTTTATTTAGATGGTGATTCAATGTTGCTCTCTGCAACAACTGCTGGAAAGCAGCCAAAGGATCAATTCGATTTCTTCCCACTAACCGTGGATGTTGAAGAACGTATGTATGCCGCAGGAAAGATTCCAGGATCTTTCTTCCGTCGCGAAGGTCGTCCGTCAGAAGATGCAATTCTTACCTGTCGTTTAATTGACCGTCCACTTCGTCCATCATTCGTAAAGGGACTTCGCAATGAAGTTCAAGTTGTCGTAACTGTTATGGCACTTAACCCTGATCATATGTATGACGTCCTTGCAATTAACGCAGCATCAATGTCAACACAACTTGCTGGTCTGCCATTCTCTGGTCCAATCGGCGGCGTTCGCGTTGCTCTGATTGAAGGCCAATGGGTTGCATTCCCAAATCACTCTGATTTGGAGAAAGCTGTATTCGACATGGTCGTTGCTGGTTCAATTATTGATGGCGATGTTGCAATCATTATGGTTGAAGCCGAAGCTACAACTCAGACAATTAATCTCATCAAAGCTGGTGCTAAGGCACCAACCGAAGAGATCGTTGGTGAAGGTTTAGAAGCTGCAAAGCCATTTATTCGTATTCTCTGCCAAGCACAGATGGATCTTGCCAAAGTTGCTGCAAAGCCAACTGGTGAATTTCCAGTCTTCTTGGATTACCAAGATGATGCATACGCTGCAGTTGAAGCAGCGGCTAAAGATGATTTAGCTAAGGCGCTAACAATTGCTGGAAAGCAAGAGCGCGAAACCAAGCTTGATGAAGTAAATGCTTCAGTAAAAGAGAAGCTAGCTGCAACTTTCGAAGGCCGCGAGAAAGAAGTTTCTGCCGCCCTACGTTCAGTTACTAAGAAGCTAGTTCGCCAACGTGTTCTTCGCGAGAAGATTCGTATCGATGGTCGTGGAATTCGCGATATTCGTGCAATTACAGCCGAGGTAGAAGTTATGCCTCGCGTTCACGGTTCAGCAATCTTCGAACGTGGCGAGACTCAAATCCTTGGTGTTACAACTTTGAACATGTTAAAGATGGAACAACAACTAGATACTCTGAGCCCAGAGAATCACAAGCGTTACATGCACAACTACAACTTCCCACCATATTCAGTGGGCGAGACTGGTCGTGTTGGTTCACCAAAGCGTCGCGAAATCGGCCACGGTGCACTTGCAGAGCGCGCATTAGTTCCAGTTCTTCCAACACGTGAAGAATTCCCATATGCAATTCGCCAAGTTTCAGAAGCTCTTGGATCAAATGGTTCAACTTCAATGGGTTCAGTATGTGCATCTACTATGTCGCTGCTAAATGCTGGTGTTCCATTAAAGGCCGCCGTTGCAGGTATTGCAATGGGTCTGATTTCAGATGTCGTTGATGGCAAGACTGAATATGTTGCAATCACAGATATTCTCGGAGCTGAAGATGCTTTCGGAGATATGGACTTCAAAGTTGCAGGAACAAAAGACTTTGTTACTGCGCTACAACTAGATACCAAGCTTGATGGAATTCCAGCATCAGTATTGGCATCAGCATTGCTTCAAGCAAAGGAAGCACGTCTAACAATTCTTGACATCATGAACCAAGCAATCGATGCACCAGATGAGATGAGCCTTCTTGCTCCTCGTATCATTTCGGTCAAGGTTCCTGTTGATCTAATCGGTGCAATCATCGGACCTAAGGGCAAGATGATTAACCAGATTCAAGATGAGACCGGCGCAGATATCACCATCGAAGATGATGGAACTGTCTACATCGGCGCACTTGAAGGATCACAAGCTGAAGCCGCAAAGGCAATGATTGATGCAATCGCAAACCCAGTTGTCCCAAAGGTGGGAGAGCGCTTCAACGGAAGTATCGTGAAGCTTGCAACATTCGGCGCATTCATTTCACTTGTTCCAGGTAAAGATGGCTTGCTACACATCTCGCAGATTCGTAAATTGCATGGTGGAAAGCGCATCGAAAACCTTGAAGAAGTTATGAAGGTTGGCGATAAGATCGAAGTTGAAATTGCAGAGATTGATCCAAAGGGTAAGTTCTCTCTGGTTCCAGTTCTTGCAGACGGCACAGTTCCTGGTAAGGAAGCCGGCGAATAATTGAGTAAAACAATCTTGCCCAGCGGGCTACGAATTGTTACTGAAGAAGTCAGTACTTCTCGTTCCGCTGCGGTAGGAATTTGGGCAAATGTTGGCTCTCGCGATGAATCAAAATCCGTCGCGGGAGCTTCTCACTTTCTAGAACATTTGCTCTTTAAAGGGACGAAGACCCGAACTGCACTTGAGATTTCATCTTCAATCGAAGCTGTCGGCGGCGAGATGAATGCATTCACCGGTCAGGAATATACCTGTTTTTACGCCCGCGTAATTGATACCGATTTGCCGCTAGCAGTAGATGTAGTTTCAGATCTAATCACTTCTTCGACATTTACTAGCGAAGATGTCGATTCGGAACGTAAAGTTGTTTTAAGCGAAATTGCAGTTCGTGACGATGATCCCTCTGATTACATTCACGAGCTTTATCTAGATACCTATTACGGAGATTCACCAGTAGGGCGATCAATACTTGGCACGGTTGATTCGATTAATAAAATGCCACGTAATTCAATTTTTAATTATTACAAGAAGCATTATCAGCCAGAGAATCTAGTTGTTTCAGTAGCTGGAAATGTAAAGCACAAGAAAGTTGTTAAGTTGGTTGAAGAAGCTCTTTCCAAAGATGGCTTCCTTGATGTGCCAAATAATAATCACGAAGTTAGAGAATCCACACCAATAAAAACTCCAGGTTTAGGCAAGGTTGGGCTAATCGATCGCAAGACCGAACAAGCACACATTCTTTATGGCTTTCCAGGGCTAGCTAGAAATGATGATCGTCGTTTTGCACTGAGTGTTTTATCTTCAGCAATCGGTGGCGGAATGGCTTCACGCCTATTCCAAGAGATTCGCGAAAAGCGCGGACTCGCATATACAACTTATGCCTACCCACAACAATTTGCCGGCACCGGAACTCTTGCTTTTTACGCAGGTTGCAGAACCGAGAAGGCAGAAGAAGTAATTAAGTTGATGCGCGAAATAAGTGAATCAGTTGCGCAACATGGATTAACTGCAGAAGAAATCTCTCGGGCCAAGGGCGCTGTTACAGGTGGTCTAATTTTGGGGCAGGAAGATACTGGTTCAAGAATGAGTCGAATCGGCAAGAGCGAACTCGTTTACGGCGAGATTATGAGCTTTGATGACATCTTGGCCAAGGTTCGAAGTGTGACGCCAGAACAAGTCCATCAATTAGCACGCGACTTATTCAGCGCTCCCGCTACCCTTGCGCTAGTGGGTCCATTTAGAAGCAAAGCTAAATTTGAGAAGGTGATTTCATGAGTATCAAAGTCGCAGTTCTCGGCGCTAAAGGTCGCATGGGAGTCGAGAGCGTAAAGGCCATTTCGCGAACTTCAGATTTAGAGATAGTTGCCCAATTAGATTTAGGTGACTCGTTAGACCTATTAGTTTCTAGTGGCGCTCAAGTAGTTGTTGATTTTACGCATCCAGATTCTGTAATGGGAAATCTCGAGTTTGCTATCAATAATGGAATGAGCGTGGTGGTAGGAACCACAGGTATTGATAGCACGAAGTTAGAGAAAATTAAAACATGGCTTGCAGCTAACCCAAAGGTAGGTGCATTAGTTGCTCCTAATTTTGGGCTTGGTGCTGTATTGATGATGCAATTCGCAGCGCAAGCATCTAAGTATTTTGAGACAGTTGAAATTGTTGAATTACACCATACAGCGAAGGCAGATGCGCCATCTGGAACCGCAGCCAGAACTGCAGAATTGATTAATGATGCCCGCAAGAGTGTAAAGAGAGCTCCAATGCCAGATGCAACAACATCAGAACTTGATGGTGCGCGTGGCGCAAAAATTGGCGACGTTCATATTCATTCGGTTCGGTTGCGCGGGTTAGTAGCCCATCAAGAAGTGATCTTGGGGGATACTGGCGAAACTCTTTCAATCCGACATGATTCAATAGATCGCACCGGATTTATGCCTGGTGTTCTTCTGGCAATTAGAGAAGTGGGCAAAAACCCTGGGCTAACTTTTGGCTTAGAGCACTATATGGATTTGAATTAAGGAGAAGTTATGTCAAGCATTTTAATGTATGGCGCAGATTGGTGCGGGGATTGCCGCAGATCTAATCGCTTCTTAGATACAAATAATGTGGAATATACCTATGTGGATGTTGAAGCTGACAAGAGCGCGGCAGATAAAGTTGTCGAGATCAATGGCGGTATGCAATCAATTCCAGTAATTGTTTTTAGCGATGGAACACACCTCACTGAACCTTCAGATAACGATTTAAAAGCAAAGCTCGAATCACTAAAGATTCTTTAAATATAGCGGTAGGCAAGTGCTGAAGTAATTGCAGCGCCTACAACCACAACCGGAAACGGTGCCTTAGCAATCAATAGAGTTACTGCCGCAGCTATTCCCAGAGCACGGTGGTCAAGCACCAATTGAGTCTTATCTGCAAATGTGTTTACGGAAATTAAGGCGGTTAAGAGCGCAACCGGAATTAAGGTGTTGATCCGTAGGATTCGCGGATTGCTTAAGAAAGTTTCTGGCACTGATGCCCCGATGAATTTAACTGCAAATGCTAGAGCGCTCGATCCAATAACCGCTATCCAGAAGGTGCTCATTTTCGCCAACCAATGATTATGGCGAGTAGGGTGCAAGAAATAATTGGTATTCCAGCGGGAACAAATGGAGTCAGTGAAAGTGCAAGTAAAATTGCAAAGCCGGCTAATACCCAAGACTTTCGGTCAGAAAGTCTGGGCCAGAGAAGTCCAAGAAATGCAGCAGGAACGGCGGCATCTAAGCCCCAGGCAGATGGATCGCCAATTGCTTGCGCACCAAGTGCGCCGGCAAGTGTAAAAAGATTCCAGAAGATAAATACGCCAAAACCGGTATACCAAAATCCTCTGCGCATTTCGGCTTCATCTTTTTGCGCGAGGGCAACACCAATTGATTCATCAATAGTTATCTGAGCTGCAACAACTCTTCTCCAACCACGTAATTTCAGAATAGGCGCAAGGCGCAATCCATATAGACCATTACGAGTTCCAAGAAGTGTTGATGTTGCAATTGCATTAATTGCGGTGCCACCTGCTGCAATTACTCCAACAACTGCAAATTGTGATGCCCCAGAAAACAAAAGTAGTGAGAGTAAGCAAGCTTGGAGAACTGAGAAATCAGCAGCCACAGCCGCGGCACCGAATGCGCTGCCATATGCACCGACGGTTATTGAGACGCTGAAAGAATCACGCTTCACTGACACGCCGAAAGTATGCCCTAATACGAGGCGATAGGCGATGCTTTATATAGGGTCGGGCTATGAATACAGATACCCCAGATGTTGTTGATACCAAGCAGGAAATTGTTTTTCGTGATGATATGACCGTTGAACTTGTTAAGTCTAGTGCAAGTGATGCCGATGTTATTTGGGCGGCGCGAGTATCAACTGCGGGGGAGACAACTTTAGAAAAAGTTGGTGAATCTAGTGAACGCGATGCTGGTTTAATTAATTATCTAGCGCGCGAACGCCACGGAAGTCCATTCGAACATACATCAATGACATTCTTTGTTTCAGCGCCTATCTTTGTATTCCGTGAATTCATGCGCCACCGAATTGCTTCTTACAATGAAGAGAGCGGTCGTTATCGTGAACTTCGCCCGGTTTTTTACATTCCAAATAAGGATCGCAAGTTAGTCCAGGTAGGCAAAACTGGTGCATACACTTTCGTTGATGGCACCCAAGAGCAATTAGATATAACAGTCAATGCGATTAAAGAAACTTGCATTGTTGCCTATGAAAATTATCAGAAGATTTTGGCATCTGGCGTTGCCCGAGAAGTAGCGCGCGCAGTTCTGCCAGTAACGCTTTACTCATCTATGTATGTAACTATGAATGCCCGAGCCCTAATGAATTTCCTTTCACTTCGCACATCTAGCCCAGATTCACATTTCCCGTCATATCCACAACGTGAAATCGAGATGGTTGCAGAGAAGATGGAGAAGCATTTTGCTGAACTTATGCCGATGACTTACGGGGCATTTCAGAAATCTGGTCGCATAGCTCCGTAAATTGCGTGTAACCTAAGCTTATGAGCCTTACACCTCCATTTGGTCGGTTAATTACCGCCATGGTTACGCCATTTAACAAGGATGGCGAAATTGATTGGGCTGGTGTCGAAAAATTAGCAGCGCATTTAGTCTCAACTGGACATGATGGAATCGTTGTAAATGGCACAACAGGCGAAGCACCAACAACAAGCGATGATGAGAAAGATCAAATCGTAAGTGTTGTTAAGAAAACAGTTGGGTCAAAGATTAAAGTAATCGCTGGTGCTGGCAACAATGAAACTTCACACTCGGTTGTGCAGGCACAACGTGCTGCAAAAGCTGGCGCAGATGGATTGTTAGTAGTAACGCCTTATTACAACAAGCCACCACAAGCAGGAATTGCTGCCCACTTTAAAGCGATGGCCGATGCAACCGATCTCTCAGTGATGATGTATGACATTCCTGGCCGTACTGGAATTGAAATTGAATCTGACACGATTGTTGCCTTAGCTGAGCATCCAAGGATTGCTGCGTTAAAAGATGCAAAAGGGAATGTTGCAGCTACTTCTTGGGTAATTAAGCGCTCTGGAATTCCAGTTTATTCTGGCGATGATATTTTGAATCTGCCACTGCTATCAGTTGGCGCAGTTGGTTTTGTTTCGGTATGTGGCCACACCGTTGGAAGTGGTCTTCGTGAAATGCTAGACGCCTGGTTCTCTGGAAATGCTGTGCGTGCACTTGAAATTCATCAAAAATTATTACCGGTATTCACCGGAACCTTCCGCACCCAAGGTGCGATATTGACTAAGGCCGCACTCAATGAAATGGGCCTACCTGGTGGATTTACTAGATTGCCACTTGTCGATGCCACCGCTGCGCAAATAGCGCAACTGCGGGAGGACCTACGACAAGGCGGAGTAACACTTAACTAATGAATCATCCTCATCCAGATTTACCCTATCCATCCAAGCTTGCTGCTAAAACACTTCGAATAGTTGCACTCGGTGGGCTAGGAGAGATCGGTCGCAACATGACCGTTTTCGAATACGAAGGAAAGTTGTTAGTAGTTGATTGCGGCGTATTGTTTCCCGAAGAGAATCAACCAGGTATTGATTTAATCCTTCCAGACTTCGAATACATCCGTGAGCGCTTAGATGATGTTGTTGCAGTTGCACTCACTCATGGCCACGAAGATCACATCGGTGCAGTCCCATATTTGCTACGCGAGCGAAATGATATTCCGATAGTTGGATCGAAGCTAACACTTGCATTCACTGAGGCCAAGTTAAAGGAGCGTCGAATAACAGCTCCGACAGTTGAAGTTAAAGCTGGAATGATTCAGAAGTTTGGCCCATTCGAATTAGAGTTCATCGCAGTAAATCACTCGATTCCAGATGCACTTGCAATTGCAATCCGAACACCAGCAGGGTTGGTTCTTGCGACTGGCGACTTTAAAATGGATCAGCTCCCACTAGATGGTCGCGTTACCGATCTAGCAAGCTTTGCCAGGCTAGGCGCCGAAGGCGTTGATTTATTTATGGTTGATTCGACAAATGCGGATGTTCCAGGATTCACAACTTCAGAGCGCGAAATAAGTCCAGTTTTGGATCGAGTTATTCGCCAGACCGAGCGTCGAGTAATTGTTGCCTCATTCGCATCACATGTTCACCGCATTCAACAAATCATTGATGTTGCTGAATCACACGGCCGCAAGGTTGCATATGTTGGCCGCAGCATGGTTCGCAATATGAAATTAGCCGAAGATCTTGGTTATCTACATATTCCACCGAACCTAATTGTTGATTCAAAGAATCTAAAAGATTACGGCGACAAAGTGGTTTTAATCTGCACTGGTTCGCAGGGTGAGCCACTTGCTGCACTTTCTCGCATGGCCAATGGTGATCATGAAATTCAAGTAGGCAAAGGTGACACGGTTATTCTGGCTTCGTCACTTATTCCGGGAAATGAAAATCCGGTTTATCGAGTTATTAATGAGCTCACAAGATTTGGTGCAAATGTTGTCCACAAAGGAAATGCAATGGTGCATGTTTCTGGGCACGCATCTGCCGGTGAATTGCTTTACTGCTACAACGTTGTAAAGCCAAAAAATGTTATGCCGATTCACGGCGAATGGCGCCACTTACGAGCAAATGCTGAACTTGCTATTAAAACTGGCGTTGCTCGAACAAATACTTTGGTTGTCGAAAATGGAATTGTTGTTGATATGGCTGATGGATACGCAGATGTTGCAGGAGCTATCCCAGTCGGCTTTGTTTATGTGGATGGTCAGAGTATTGGTGAAATTACCGAAAGCTCACTTAAAGATCGACGAATTCTGGGCGAAGAGGGTTTCATCTCAGTGGTCGTAGTTATCGAATCACAAACTGGAAAAATAATTGCCGGTCCAGATATTCATGCTCGAGGATTTACTGAAGATAATGCGCTCTTTAACGAAGTAAAGGGCATGATTGAGAAGGCGCTAGCAACCGCTGTAAGTAATGGAATTAATGGAACACATCAGTTGCAACAAGTTGTAAGAAAAACAGTCGGCAGTTGGGTTGGCGATAAGCACCGACGTAAACCAATGATTGTTCCGGTAGTTATCGAGGTATAGCGGCGCGCCTTAGTTACCGCGTATATCGAACGCTTTAAGGTTAGCCATTATGGCCGCGAAAAGAAAAGCTTCAACCAAGAAATCTGCGGCAGCCACTGGTGCTGCGCGCGGAATCGGTGCGCTTTGGAAATTCTTTGCAAAGACTCTCGGCTCATCTATTCGCTTTATCTTTCGTGGCGCCCAGGATTTAGATCCGGCTCATCAACGAGATGGCCTGGCATTTATAGTTTTTATCCTTGGACTCATTTCTGCAGCAGGTGTCTGGTTTAGCTTAGATAATGTTGTGGGGCATGGAATTTATGCCGCAGTCTTTGGTCTGATTGGAAAACTTGGATTTATTACGCCAATTATCTTTATCTACTTCGCATTTCGATTGTTTAGGGCGCCAGATGATTCAAAGGCCACTGGGCGAATCATTGTCGGAACCTTCGTCCTTCTTATCTCAATAACTGGCTTACTCCATATCCTCAATGGCTCAAGTGGAACGGGCCAGACGGCAATCCGTGATGGTGGCGGTTGGATTGGATACGGAATTTCGACCCCACTAGTTGCGCTTGTAACAATAATTCTTGCGATTCCAATACTTCTGATACTTCTTTTCTTTGGAATTTTGGTTATCACTGCTACGCCTGTATCAAAGGTATTCGGACGAATCTCAACGCTATTTCACTGGGGTAGCGGAAAAGTCTCTGATGCTCGAGCTGCACGTGCTGAGGAGAAATTTGAAATCTCTGACACCCCGCCATTTGAAACCCCGCTGGTTCAAGGATTTGTTCATGAAGAAGAAGAGTTGGATGAAGAGAGTTTTGACGAAGAGTTCACAGTTGAGAATCCTAGGGATCCAACCCCGCTAAATGCTCCGGTTGCCAGCGTCCCTAAACATGCGAAGCAGATGTTGTTAACTGGCGATACCAAATATGAATTACCTTCAATGGATTTGCTTAAAACTGGCCCAGCATCAAAGGCGAAGTCAAAGGCAAATGATGTTGTTGTTGCGGCGCTGACTCAAGTCTTTGATCAGTTTGGTGTTGAATGCCGAGTTACTGGATTTATGCGTGGGCCAACGGTTACACGTTATGAAGTTGAACTTGGAAACGGTGTGAAGGTAGAAGCAATCACAGCGCTTGCAAAGAATATTTCCTATGCGGTTGCTAGCGGAGATGTCCGAATTCTCTCGCCAATTCCAGGAAAATCTGCTGTTGGAATTGAGATCCCAAATACCGATCGCGAAATCGTCGCCCTTGGAGATGTTCTACGTTCTCCAGTTGCCGGAAACGACGCTCACCCAATGGTTATTGCACTTGGTAAAGATGTAGAAGGAAACTTTATCTGCGCGAACTTAGCGAAGATGCCGCACCTATTAGTAGCTGGTGCAACCGGTGCTGGAAAATCTTCAATGATTAATTCGCTGATAGTCTCGATTCTTATGCGTTCAACCCCAGATGATGTTCGCCTGGTAATGATTGACCCAAAGCGGGTAGAACTCACAAGTTATGAAGGAATTCCACATCTAATTGCTCCAATCATCACAAACCCAAAAAAGGCAGCTGATGTTCTTGCCTGGGTGGTGCGTGAAATGGATATGCGTTATGACGATCTTTCAGCTTTTGGATTTAGGCATATTGATGATTTTAATAAGGCAGTTCGCTCTGGAAAGTTAATTGTTCCAGAGGGTAGTGAGAGAATTCTTGAGCCTTATCCATATCTACTTGTGATAATTGACGAGCTAGCAGATCTGATGATGGTTGCAGCAAGAGAAGTTGAAGAGTCGATTGTGCGAATTACCCAACTAGCCAGAGCTGCCGGAATTCACTTGGTAATCGCAACCCAACGCCCAAGCGTCGATATCGTTACGGGTCTAATCAAAGCAAATGTTCCATCACGTTTATCCTTTGCTACATCAAGCCTTGCGGATTCGAGAGTTATTCTAGATACGCCAGGAGCTGAAAAATTAGTAGGCCAGGGCGATGCGCTTTTCTTGCCGATGGGAGCAAGTAAGGCAATGCGAATTCAAGGGGCATATGTTTCAGAGCGCGAAACTGAAGCGATTGTGAACCATGTTAAATCGCAATTACAACCGGTGTACCGTCTTGATTTAACTGCTCCAGTAAAGGCTCATATTATTGAAGATGATATTGGCGATGACATGGATCTCTTGTTGCAAGCGGTGCAATTAGTTGTCTCAACACAATTTGGTTCGACATCCATGTTGCAACGTAAATTACGAATTGGTTTTGCAAAAGCTGGAAGATTAATGGATTTAATGGAGAGTCGCGGCATTGTGGGGCCGACGGAAGGTTCTAAGGCGCGAACCGTTTTAATTACCGCTGAGCAGATGCCCGAAGTTCTTGAGCAATTGCAGGGAAATCTCTGATACAAAAGTTGTAATTCAGCGTGAGCTAACCCTCTGGGGTCAGTTTTCGGGGTGAATTCACCTCTTGGTCAAACTCGGACTTGTCCTAAGGCGCCTTCAGGTTTTACTCTTAGGGCCCTGGAAATCCCCTTCCATGTTGCTTTAACAGCAAGTTCTCCGCAAAAGGAAAATAAATGAGTTTAGAAAATCTAACTCTCGGCACCGAAATTCGTGATGCTCGCGAAGGTGCTGGCTTTTCAGTGGCGAAAATTGCCCAAATTACGCGAATTCGTGAAACCTTAATCAAGGATATTGAATCCGATAAATTCGAGAGCTGTGGCGGCAATGCATATGCGCGTGGACATATCCGAACAATTGCAAAAGTTTTAAACTTAAATGCTGATTTACTTATCGAGAAATTTGCACAGACCACTGGTGACTTTGATCGACCAATGGTTGATTTGCTCGAAGAGAATAATGTAATTAAGCAACGTGCTCCTCGTCCTGCAATTTCATTTAAAGCCTTAGCGTCAGTCGCTGCCGGAGTCGTTGCACTCTTGATTGCAGTGCCAGCAGTAATCTCACTCTTCCCAAATGACACGACCTCACCTTTGGCTCCGTCAAGCCAAGGTCCGGCCCCTTCAACGACTGAACAGAACTCGCAAGTTGTCGCTTCAGCGACCTCCGGAGTTTCGCTAGTTGTTTCAGGTATTTCTGGAAAATCTTGGATTGGAATCCAAGATGCAAGTGGAGCTCAAATGTTTAGCGGCTCAATCAAGGCTGGAGAAGTAAAATCCTTTAGTGAGGATCAATTTATACATGCAATAATTGGAAATGCTGCGGCAGTTTCGCTCAATGTAAATGGCCGAGAAATTGGAACGCCTGGCGGAGTCGGGGAAGTAGTTCATCTTTCATTCACTCCAAATGGTTCAAATAACGGTTAAGTACAATTTAAAACTTAACCCACTGTAAGATGGCGCAGATGAGCGCCGAGAATTTAGATAACAACCTAGCCGTAAAGGCGCCTCGCACCGTTGCACTCGTAACCCTTGGATGCGCACGCAACGAAGTTGACTCTGAGGAACTTGCCGGAAGATTATCTGCAGATGGCTGGACCTTAGTTTCCGATCCCGCACGTGCCGAAGTAGCTTTAGTTAATACTTGTGGTTTTATTGAAAGTGCAAAGAAAGATTCAGTAGATGCCCTGTTAGAGGCACATTCCCTCAAAACAAATGGGATAACCAAAGCCGTTGTCGCAGTTGGCTGCATGGCCGAGCGATATGGAAATGAACTTTCTGAGGCGCTTCCGGAAGCAGATGCAATTTTAGGCTTTGATGATTATGAAGATATCTCGATTAGATTGCAGACAATTATTGGTGGTGGCTCTATCGCAGCACATAAGCCAAAAGATCGCCGGGCGCTTTTGCCAATCGCACCAGCTGATCGCCAGAACTTAAGTCAGCCCAACCAAATCCTTTCCCGTAAGCGATTAGATTCGGCACCTATCGCGCCGCTAAAGATTGCATCTGGATGTGATCGTAGATGTTCATTCTGCGCGATTCCAATGTTTCGTGGCTCATTTGTTTCAAGGCGCCCAACCGAGATTATTGAAGAAGCTCAATGGCTGGCAACACAGGGAGTCTCTGAACTCTTTCTGGTCAGCGAGAACACGACTTCATATGGCAAAGATTTCAAGGATATGAAAGTTCTAGAAAATATGCTTCCCGATATTGCAAAGATTCCAGGCATCGAGCGGATTCGCCTCTCATATCTGCAACCAGCCGAAATGCGACCATCACTTATCCAAGCTATGATTTCAGTTCCTAAAGTTGTTCCTTATTTTGATCTCTCATTTCAGCATGCAAGCCCAACAGTTCTACGTCGCATGCGCCGCTTCGGTGATACCGATTCTTTCCTCCATTTAATTACTCAAATTCGTGCGCTCTCGCCACAAGCCGGAGTCCGTTCAAATGTAATTGTTGGGTTTCCTGGTGAGACCCAAGAAGAGTTTGACGAGCTAGTCGACTTTTTATCACGGGCCAGACTTGATGCAATTGGGGTATTTGGATATTCAGATGAAGATAAGACCGAAGCACTCAGCCTTGAAGAAAAAGTGGATCAAGATGTAATTAATTCCCGGGTCGAATTACTTTCAAAATTAGTTGATGAGTTTTTAATGCAACGCGCCGAAGAGCGAATCGGAGAGCATGTTCGAGTTCTAATTGAAGATGAAGATACCCAAGAAGGTCGGGCGGAGCACCAAGGGCCTGAAGTCGATGGTTCTACCTTTGTTACGGGCCGCGCGAAATATAAAGTTGGCGAGTATGTTGATGCAGTAGTTACCGAAGTTTCTGGCGTAGATTTAATCGCGGTGCCGTTGTGAAATTACTAAATCTTCCAAACACCTTAACAATTTCTCGCCTGCTTGCAGTTCCATTCTGTTGTTATGCACTTTTTAAAAATGGTGGTGATGATTGGGTCTGGCAGATAATTGCCTGGACTGGATTCTTCCTAGTGGGTCTAACAGATTTTCTAGATGGCCGGATTGCTCGCTCACGCAAACAAATCACAAGTTTCGGAACCTTCCTTGATCCAGTGGCAGATAAAATTGCAATAGGGGCCGCCATGGTCGGTCTATCAATGCAGGGAAAGTTGTGGTGGTGGGTCACAATTTTGATTCTGGTCCGCGAAGTATCGGTGACGGTTCTGCGGTTAACTGTTATCAAAGATGGCGTGATTCCGGCAAGCAGAGGCGGAAAACTTAAGGCAGCTCTCCAGGGCTTTGGAGTCGGCTTCTATATTCTGCCGCTACCAACCTGGCTACACATCCCACGAGATGCCTTTATGGCGATTGCAATCTATTTAACAATAAAGACTGGCTATGACTATTTCAAGAATGTCATCAAGAAGTAAGACCCGCTATGAAAAATACTGAACTGGCAGAGACCGTTGTAAAACAATTGATAAGAGCCGGCAAGACAGTAGCTGTGGCCGAGTCCTTAACTGGCGGCGGATTAGGTACAGTAATTACCGAGATAGCAGGATCTTCCGAAGTTTTTCGTGGTGGAATCACAGCCTATAGCGATGCCAGCAAGACAAAGTTATTGGATGTCCCAAAAAAACTAATTACAAAATATACGGCGGTTTCTGAAGAAGTCGCAAAAGAAATGGCAACCAGCGCCCGCAACTTATTTAAAACAGATTATGCAATTTCTACTACCGGAGTCGCCGGCCCAGGTAAGGCCTATGGCAAAAGCGCTGGCACTGTTTGGTTGGCCATTGCTAGCAAAAAAGAGGTCATAGCCGTTGAACTTTCGATTTCCGGTGATCGCGCCACGGTAAGAAATGCCACAATTGAGAGCGCATTGGCCACTTTTTCGCGTATCCTTAGCCTGTGAGCTCAGTAAAAGAAGTGACCCTGTTGCGCACCCACATTGGTAGCGCACTTCGTCAAGCCCGCATTTCCCAAGGTCGCACACTTCGTGATGTCGCAAAAGGCGCTCGCGTTTCTCTTGGTTATCTCTCTGAAGTAGAACGTGGTCAGAAGGAAGCTTCATCCGAACTTTTGAATGCAATCTGCCAAGCTCTCGATCTCTCGCTTCTTACAGTTATGTCTGAAGTAACAATTGCACTTCGCACAACAGAGGCTCCATCACTCAGCGTTGTAGAAGCCGCCGCTTAGCTTTCTGCTGGCGACGATATTTCCGGATAGCGCCAAAAATCCAATGACTTTAGCCCCAGCCCAACGCTCACGAACTGCAATCTTGTTGGGTGCAAAAATCGTTATCACCGAGGTCGGTTTTTATGAATCCAATATGGTCGATATTGCAGCTCGCGCCCAAGTTTCAAGAGCAACGGTCTATAACCACTTTGCAGATAAAGAAGAGATGATGCTTAGCCTTCTAGAATCTGAAATCCTACGTCTCGCTGATTTAGCCAAGAGTGCGCCATCGCCAAAGGATGCGCTAGTGATTCTTTCGCGAGAGATTTCAGGGGATCCGGCCCTACGCAAAATGACGGTGACAGATCCAACAGAAATCGCCGCCTTCGTAACTATTGGCACACATCCACTATGGGCTTTGGTCCAAGAGTCACTGACCAAGATTTTTGGTCTCGACAATTCCAGTCTGGTTCTGCATTGGCTATTGGGTCAGATCGCTTCACCGTTGACGCCAGCAGAATCAGCTCATCAAGCCGATCAATTAAGTTCCGCGCTAAATGCGAATCACTGAGTTACGCGCTCGCATTGCTGAATATTTTCCAGATCCAACGACATATTCCAGAGATACCGTTCATGCCGAATTAGGTGGCGTAACAGTTGAACAAGCTCTAGTAATGGGCCAAGAACCAGGAGATATCTGGAAGGGCATCGTTGCTCATAATCCAGAGATGCCCGCCAAATTCAGATAGACCAACTTAGATAGACCAACTTAGATAGACCAACAAAACCCCCACCGGGTCGGCGTGTTGTTGCGATTCGAACAGGTGTTCGGCTACCCTTAACCCATTCGCGCCGGCGGCTTAACAGCTAAAGGCTCGGATATACCCAGCCTGAGCGGTTCCACACTTCCGTAGATGCCTAGCCTCTGCCGTCGGTGGCCTTCCGTACCTTCAGGACCGATAACGATGATCGATGAAAGGTCAAAAAATGGCTAAAGAACAGCCGGATAAACAATCTGAAAAGATAGATAAGAACACTTCAGATCGCACCAAAGCCTTAGATAGTGCACTTGCCCAAATCGAGCGTCAATTCGGTAAGGGTTCAGTTATGAAGATGGGCGATCGCGGCCCACAAGTTATGGAAGTTATTTCAACCGGTTCAGTTGCGCTAGATATCGCACTTGGAATTGGTGGCCTACCTCGTGGTCGTATTGTAGAAATCTACGGACCAGAATCTTCAGGTAAGACAACTGTTGCACTACATGCAATTGCTAATGCGCAGCGAGCTGGCGGTATCGCAGCCTTCATCGATGCCGAGCATGCACTTGATCCAGAGTATGCCCGCAAGTTGGGTGTAGATATTGATGCACTCTTGGTTTCACAGCCAGATACTGGTGAACAAGCACTTGAGATCATGGATATGTTGGTTCGCTCCGGCGCAATCGATGTAATCGTTGTTGACTCAGTTGCTGCTCTTACACCTCGCGCAGAAATTGAAGGCGAGATGGGCGATTCGCATATGGGCTTGCAGGCACGTTTGATGTCTCAAGCACTTCGTAAAATTACTGGCGCACTTCACCAATCAAATACCACCGCAATTTTCATTAACCAATTGCGTGACAAGATCGGTGTCTTCTTCGGAACTCCAGAGACCACAACGGGTGGAAAAGCACTTAAGTTCTACGCTTCAATCCGACTTGATATCCGCCGTATTGAAACTCTTAAGGATGGCAATGATGCAGTCGGAAACCGTACTCGCGTCAAAGTTGTTAAGAACAAGATGGCCCCACCATTTAAGCAAGCTGAGTTCGACATTATTTACGGTGTCGGAATCTCACGCGAAGGTTCTCTCATCGATCTCGGCGTTGAAGTCGGCGTCGTAAAGAAGGCTGGCGCTTGGTATACCTACGAAGCTGATCAGCTTGGTCAAGGAAAAGAGAATGCTCGTGCCTTCTTGATCGATAATCCTGATCTTGCAAATGACATCGAGAAGAAGATTCGCGAACATTATGTTCCAGTCGTTGTCGATGCCGAACTAGTAGCTGCAATTGATGAAGCAACCGCTGAGGTTGAGTTCTAAGTAAATTGAATAACAGTAAAGAGATTGAGGCAGATCCCTACTCTTTCGCACTTACGACTGCGCATTACGCGTTGGCGCCGAGAGCGAAGAGTAGGGCCGAGCTCCATGCCCATCTCAAAAAACGTGGCGTAGAAGATGAAATTGCGGCTGCAGTTCTAGACGAACTAGAACTTCAAGGCCTGCTAAATGATTTGGAATTCGCGCAGATCTGGAGCGAATCAAGACAGCGCCAGAAGAAGTTGTCAAAGCGCTCTATCGCACAAGAATTAAAGTTTAAAGGGGTATCGCAAGACATAATTGACGAGACTCTTGAAAACATTGACGATGAAGATGAATACAAGATGGCTATGACTTTGGCAGAGCGTAAGTTTCGCTCATGTTCACATCTCGATCATGATGTTATTTATCGAAGGGTTCATGGCCTGCTCTCGCGTAAAGGATTTAGCCATTCGATATCAGGTCGGATTATGCGTGAATTATTGGGAAGCAACGATAGATAAGTAAGATTGCTCGCATGAGCAGCCAATTACAAGCCAGATCTTTTGTGGTTGAAACCTATGGCTGTCAGATGAATGCACATGACACTGAACGTATCTCGGGTTTATTGCTTGGCGCTGGATATGTGCAGGCACTTGAAGGAAGCGATCCGGATTTAGTTGTTTTCAATACCTGTGCGGTTCGTGAAAATGCAGATAACAAACTTTATGGGAATCTCTCATTCCTGGCCCCACGCAAGAAGAGCGATCCAAATTTTCAAATTGCCGTCGGTGGATGTATGGCTCAGAAGGATCAAGATTCAATTATCAAACGGGCGCCATATGTTGATGTTGTATTTGGAACCCACAATATTGGTTCGCTTCCAACTCTTTTAGAACGGGCTCGCATCGAAGAAGAATCTCAAGTTGAGATTAAAGAGTCACTAGAACATTTTCCATCAACCTTGCCTGCGCGACGTCACTCAGCATTTAGTGCTTGGGTCTCGGTTTCAGTTGGTTGCAATAACACTTGCACGTTCTGCATAGTTCCATCACTTCGCGGAATCGAAAAAGATCGCAGCGAAACCGACATCTTGAATGAAGTTAAAGCTGTCGTTGATCAAGGAGTTATCGAAGTTACCTTGCTCGGACAGAATGTAAATGCTTACGGCGTTGAGTTTGGCGATCGGGGAGCCTTTGCAAAATTGCTCCGCAAATGTGGCGAGATTCAGGGGCTAGAGCGTGTTCGCTTTATGTCACCACATCCACGCGATTTCACGGATGATGTGATTGCCGCGATGGCTGAAACGCCTAACGTTATGCCGCACCTACATATGCCACTGCAATCTGGATCTGATCGAATCTTGCAGGCGATGCGCCGCTCGTATCGGAGCGATCGCTACTTAGGAATCATCGAGAAAGTTCGCACTGCTATTCCAAATTCCACAATTACGACCGACATCATCGTAGGTTTTCCAGGCGAATCGGATGCAGATTTTCAAGCAACGATGGATCTGGTTAAGCAAGCGAATTTTCTTGCTGCTTACACCTTCCAATATTCAAAGCGACCAGGCACGCCAGCGGCAACTATGCCGGACCAGGTAAGCGATGCAGTAATGAAAGAGCGTTACGACGCACTACATATTTTGCAACAGGAGATGTCACAAATCGTTAATCAAGGAGTTGTTGGCACCGAACAAGAAATCTTGGTTGCAGATTATGAAGGTCGTCGCGATGATGGCAAGGCCCGAATGACTGGGCGCACTAAAGATTTTAGACTTGCTCACTTTGCAATTGAAGAGGGTAATTCGCCTAGGCCGGGGGATGCGGTAATTAGCAAAATTACTAAAGCTTCACCTAACTTTATTTTGGCCGAAGATGCTCCAATTTCAATTCGCAAAACCCGGGGCGGCGATGCCACCGAAGCCAGAAGTAAAGAGAGTGGCACTACTGCGATCATGGTTGGAATGCCAACACTGTCGCAACTTAAGGCCCGCTCATAATTTATGAGCAAGTTAATAATAATCTCTGGTGCAACAGCCACCGGAAAAAGTGATTTAGCAGTTGCTGTCGCGAAAGAATTAAAGGCAGAAATAATCAGCGCAGATTCAATGCAACTTTACAAAGGCATGGATATCGGGACTGCGAAGTTAACACTTGAAGAGCGAAGTGGAATCCCACATCATCTTCTAGATGTTGTTAGCGTTAAAGAGGATGTAAGTGTCTCTTGGTATCAAGAAGTTGCCCGGGCGAAGATTGATGAACTGCGAAAGCAAGGTAAGAACGTTGTAGTAGTTGGTGGCACGGGTCTATATATAAAAGCAATACTTGACGATTTGAATTTTCCAGAGACCGACCCAGATGTTCGCGAAAAACTGAATGCAGAGGCGGAAAAAATCGGTGGCAATGCGATGCACGAAAGACTTTCAAAGCTAGATCCAGCTGCCGGACTTGCGATTCCAAAAGAGAATGTGCGCCGCGTGGTTCGAGCCCTCGAAGTTATCGAAATTACCGGGAAACCGTTTACCGCGGTATTGCCACGAGTTGATTCGTCGAAGTATCCAGATGCCACGCAATTTGGGCTTGCCATGAATCGTGAAACTCTCGATGCCCGAATCGATAATCGAGTTACAAGAATGTGGGAGCTAGGTTTTGTTGATGAGGTTGAATCCTTAATTGATAATGGAATTCTCGAGGGCCGAACTGCGCAAGCTGCAATTGGATACGCCCAAATCATCAGAATGAAACACGGCGAGTTTGATGAGGCTTTTGCCCGCGAAGATACTGCCCGAGCAACCCGGCAATATGCCAGACGCCAGGAAACCTGGTTCAGTAAAGATCTCCGGATTACCTGGCTTAGTGCGAAATCAAATCTTTCAGAGCGCATGGATTCAGTTCTACAGGCTATTCTCAAATCATGATTGGAACCTACGGGCACGGAACCGAGAACGACTTTGTGCTGATCTTTGATCCAGAGAGCAAAGTTGAAATTTTGTCCGAACAAGTTCAGGCAATCTGCAATCGAAAAACCGGAATTGGCTGTGATGGTTTTATTCGGATCGGAAAAGATAGTGGCAAATGGTTTATGGATTACCGCAACAGTGATGGTTCGGTTGCCGAAATGTGCGGCAACGGTATTCGCGTTATGGCAAAGTATTTAACAGAGAAGGGTCACCAGGCAGCCGGGATTTTTCCTATAAATACCCGCGATGGTATGAAGTATTTATCAGTTCCAGAAACTGGTGACATAACAGTAAACATGGGACAGATTCGTGAAGTCTTTGGCGAAATTTCTGTAACTGCAAATGGCCACACTTGGACTGGTTACAACATCGATATGGGAAATCCACATGCAGTTGTGTTTGTCGATGACATCAATCAAGTCGGAGACTTATTAACTGCTCCGATAGTTGAGCCGGCAGATGAATACCCAGATGGTGTAAATGTGGAATTTGTTCAGTTCTTACCTGATGGTGAATTGAAAATGCGCGTTCACGAACGTGGGGTTGGCGAGACAAAATCTTGCGGAACCGGAACCTGTGCGGTCGCACTTGCTGCTTCACTTAAAAAAAGAAAAGGACTTCCCGCAAATTGGATTATTAATCCACCAGGCGGTCGCTTAAGTGTTGAAATTGATTCACATAGCAATGCGATTCTTACTGGTCCAGCAGTGTTAATTGAAGATTATGATTTGAGTAAATATCTGTGAGCAATGAGAAGTTAAATATCGATAACTTGTTGGCTGAATCAGCCAAAGTAGCAGCCGAGTTTGATGCTGCCGAGAATAAAGTTGAAGATTGGGAGAGTAACCAGGCTGATTTACAAGATCGCCAAGCACTTCGTCGAGTATCGGGATTATCAACTGAACTACAGGATATTTCAGATGCCGAGTATCGCCAGCTTCGGTTAGAGAAAGTTGTTTTGGTAGGAGTCTGGACCGAAGGAACTGCCCAAGATGCCGAAAATTCATTAAAGGAATTAGCCGCCTTAGCTGAAACAGCTGGATCGGAAGTTTTAGATGGCTTAATTCAACGGCGAGATAAAGCAGATCCTGCAACATTTATTGGTTCTGGAAAAGTTATGGAACTTCGTCAGTCAGTTGTAAATACTGGCGCCGACACTGTTGTATGTGATGGTGAACTTTCACCGGCCCAACTTCGTAATCTTGAAAGCAAGGTCAAAGTAAAAGTTGTAGATCGGACTGCTCTGATTTTAGATATCTTCGCCCAACATGCAAAGAGCCGAGAAGGTAAAGCCCAAGTTGAATTAGCGCAGATGACATATCTTCTTCCAAGACTTCGCGGTTGGGGTGATTCATTATCGAGACAGTCTGGTGGTGCTAGCGGAATCGGCGGTCGTGGCCCCGGTGAAACTAAGATTGAAACAGATCGTCGTCGAATCAATGACAAGATGGCGAAGCTTCGTCGTGAAATTAAAGAGATGAAAACTGCTCGAGATACTAAGCGCCAAGAGCGCCGTCGCCACAATATTCCATCGGTAGCAATTGCTGGCTATACGAATGCAGGCAAATCATCTCTTATGAACAGATTAACTGATGCCGGTGTTTTAGTTGAAAATGCGCTCTTCGCAACCCTGGATCCAACCGTTCGCAAAACAACATCTTCAGATGGCCGGATCTATACCTTGTCTGACACTGTGGGATTTGTTCGCCATCTGCCGCATCAATTAATTGAAGCATTTAAATCAACGCTAGAAGAGGTTTCTGGGGCCGATTTAATTGTGCACGTTGTGGACGGCTCGCATCCAGATCCGCAAGAACAGATCCGGGCAGTGCGCGAAGTAATAACTGAAATCGGTGGTGGTGAGATTGCCGAGATAATTGCGATCAATAAAGCGGATATTGCACCTCCTGAAAAACTTATGCAGTTACTGCGCGAAGAGCCAAACAGTTTTGCATTTTCGGCTCGCACCGGATTTGGAATTGATACCTTGGTTGCGGCAATCGAGAGCGCACTACCAAGACCAAAAGTGGAGATTAATACCGTGATTCCATTTACTAGGGGCGATTTAGTCTCGGCAATTCACGAACGTGGTGAAATCTTCTCTGAAGAGTATTTACCGCAAGGCACATCGATACATGCTCTGGTGGATGGTTCACTTGCCAAAGTGATTGAGAACTTAAAGTGATTGATAAAGTTGTAGCTGGAATCCAACGCGGGGAAGTAGTTATTCTGCCGCTTGAACATAGTTATGTTTATGCTTGTGATGCCTTTGGGTTTGCAGCAGTAAATCGGCTCCATCAATTACGAAATGATCCAAAAGGTGTTGCAGCTCAAGTTTTAATTGGGAAGGCTCGAACCTTAAGTGGTTTGGCTCAGGGATTGACGGCCAATGTAAGTAAGTTGGCGGAAGAATTCTGGCCAGGATTGTTAACTTTAAATCTGCCACAGAATCAATCCTTAAGTTGGGATCTTGGGGATGGTGGATATTTGAAAAATTTCGCGGTGCGAATGCCAAATCAAAACGAAACTCTTGAAGTGCTAAACGCCACTGGTCCATTGGCAATTGCATCGGCGACGCTTGCCGGCGAAGCTCCGGTTCGAACTGCGGCGAACCCACACCATCTTGAAATCCTCGACATCGGCGAGCTAGAAAGCGGTCCGCTATCGACCGTCATAGTGCAATCTGGCGAAAAATTGCTACTTTCCCGTGTTGGTGCAATCACATTGGAGGATTTAAGGAAAGTCGACTCGGCAATTGAACTTGCCAAGGAATAAGGTTCATCCATGACTCAAAAGGATAGTGAAGCCTTCTACGGCCCAGATTTCAACGCCCTGCAGGCGCAAGATCCAGATATTGCTGCAGTTCTTATTAGCGAGCTAGTTCGTCAGCAGAAGAATTTGCAATTGATTGCAAGTGAGAATTTCACATCACCAGCTGTATTAGCCACTATGGGATCAACGCTGTCGAATAAATATGCCGAAGGTTATCCAGGTAAGCGCTATTACGGTGGCTGTGAAGAGGTAGATAAGGTAGAAGTAATTGGAATCGAACGCGCAAAGGCTCTATTCGGAGCCGAACATGCAAACCTGCAACCACATTCAGGTGCAAGTGCGAATGTTGCGGTTTATCAAGCATTTACCAAGCCAGGAGATAGCGTTCTTGCAATGTCACTTCCTCATGGTGGCCACTTAACTCATGGATCAAAAGTGAACTTCTCTGGCAAGTGGTTCAATATTTTCTCATACGGCGTTCGCCAAGAAGATGAACTTATCGATTACGACGAGCTTCGCGATAACGCAATCGCAAATAAACCAAAGATGATTTGCGTGGGTGCTACTGCATACCCAAGCCTGATTGACTTTGAGACCGTGCGAAAGATTTGCGACGAAGTTGGCGCAATCATGTGGGTTGATGCAGCACACTTCATCGGACTCGTTGCCGGAAAAGCAATTCCATCACCAGTGCCATATGCGGATGTTGTCTCCTTTACAACTCATAAAGTATTGCGTGGACCACGCGGCGGAATGATTCTTTCGAAGGCTGAACATGCAGCTGCTATTGATAAAGCGGTATTCCCAGGCATGCAAGGTGGCCCAATCATGAGCGCGGTGGCTGGTAAAGCTGTTGCACTTAAAGAGTGCGCAACACCTGAGTATCAGGCGTATGCAAAGAATGTAATTGTTAACGCTAAGGCACTTGCAGCAGATCTTGAAAAAGAGGGCATGCGTGCAGTTTCTGGTGGAACTCAAACTCACCTTGCATTGATCGACATCAGATCAACTGGCGTAAATGGCAAGGTTGCTGATGAGCGTTGTGGCGCATCTGGAATTGTTCTAAATAAGAATTCAATTCCTTATGACCCTGAGACTCCAGCAGTTACAAGTGGTATCCGAGTCGGAACGGCTGCTACAACAACTCAAGGAATGGGTGTTCCAGAGATGTCACAGATTGCTTCTTTTATTGCCCGTGCAATAAAAGATGGTGGCGATGAGAATAAGGCAAAGGCAATTCGAAGCGAAGTAAATGCTTTGACTGCTAAATTCCCAATCTACGCCAGATAGAAGTTAATCAAACGTGCGCGAATTTCTTCTGACCATAGCTTTCGCTTCAGCAATTTGTTATTTGGTTACACCATATATAAAGACGCTAGCCCTTAAGGCTGGTGCATTTATTCATGTTAGATCTCGGGACACACATACCAAAGTAACGCCGCGTTGGGGCGGAATTGGAATGTGGGTTTCAATGTCCATTACCTTCTTGGTTGTAAGCCACTTGCCACTTGTCGCTAAATCTTTTGGTCGTGAAGCTACCGGAATTTTCCTAGCAGGAACTTTCATAATGATTTTGGGCGCTTTAGATGATTTATACGATTTAGATTCAATAACTAAATTCGCTGGGCAAGCTGTTGCAGGTGGAATCCTGCTTCTGCATGGAGTCCAAATCCTCTGGCTTCCGATAAATGGAATCTATATTCTGCCTCCTAGTATTGGGCAGATATTAACTATCTTGTTTGTTATGGTTGTCATTAACGCCATAAATTTTGTAGATGGTTTAGATGGCCTTGCTACTGGAATTGTTGCAATCTGCGCGATGTCATTTTTCGGCTTCGCTTACTTACTGGCAGTAGTAAATGGCTTAAATCGTGCGGGCGCTCCATCTTTGATTACAGCAGTAATCATTGGAATCTGTATTGGATTCCTGCCACACAACTATCACCCAGCCCGGATTTTTATGGGGGATTCTGGTGCGATGTTCCTAGGATTATTACTATCTGCGGCTGCAATAACTTTGACTGGTCAAATCGATGTAAACGCAATTACAAATGAGAGTTCAAGCAAAGTTTTACTTCCCTTGCTTCTGCCTTTTACTGTCCTAGCAATTCCGCTCTTAGATCTGGTCTTGGCGGTTATTCGCAGATTGCGAGCCGGGCGTTCACCATTTGCTGCAGATAAAGAACATCTGCATCACAAACTCTTGTCAATGGGAAATTCGCATCGCCGAACTTCAGCAATTCTTTATCTTTGGACTGCAATGTTCGCATTCCCAACAGTGGTTGCAGCCTTTGCGCCAATTTGGGTGGCGCTAATTGTTGGTCTCGCGATTTTGTTATCCTCCCTGGCCTTAATTAGAAAGAGTCTGGTGTCAAAAAATGTCACAGCAAATGCCACAACAAAGTAACGAAACTAATCTTTGGCGCGGTGCGCTAATTCCTGCGGTAACAGTTGCAGCAATTTCAATTATTGCCGGAATATTGCTTAGAGGGGCTTCTGGTCTTTGGGGCTCATTGTTGGCAAGCGCCACAGTGATTCTCTATTTTTCAGTGCACTTACTAATCTCAAAGATTTCTGAGAATTTAGATCCAATGGCAACGATGGCTCTTGCGATGTTCTCTTACTTCGCAAAGGTTATTTTGATGGGCGCTCTGCTCTTAGTCGTGACAAAGACAACTTCTCCCGAAACAGTAGATCGTCCAACCTTCGCTATCAGCGCACTCTCAATTACGGCAGCCTGGTTGGCTGGCGAGATCCGGGCCTTTGTGAAGTTGCGCTTTCAACTGCCTTTGCCGCAAACTAAGGGCTCAAATGCGAGCTCGGAAGCTGATTTCAAGTCTGGAGATAACTAATGGCTAGAGGCACGAATGGCTAGAGGCAATGAAGAGGGCGCAATGTGGTCAATTTTCGGATACCTGCTATCAGGACTAGTTATTTGGGGCGGCATTGGTTGGGCCTTGGACAATTGGCTGGATAAGAATTTCTTTCTCCTTGGGGGACTCCTCCTAGGAGCTGGCTCGTCGCTCTACCTAACCTGGCTCCGTTTCGGGCGCAATTAGGCGCTCTCCAGTTTTGGTTTTAGGCGGACTCCTAATAGTGTTACGCCCGATTCAAATGGCTTCCCAAAAGTTATCTATCTACAGGAGTGTTTGTGCGCAAGTTCGCGTTCGCAGAGAGTGGTGAAGGATTCGTCCCACCAAGCACCGCCGACTTCAACCTCCCACCAATTTTTGGGGATAACGAATTCACAACTAAACCAATTGCTTTAGTTTTATTGTCCGTAATTCTGATCTCAGTATTTTTCATAATCGCATCTCGTAAAGCATCAGTCGTTCCAAGTAAATTACAGTTTGCCGGCGAATCGGTTTATGCCTTTGTTCGCAACGGAATTGGCCAAGAAATCATCGGCCATGAATTCATGCGATTTGTTCCATTTTTATTCTCACTATTTACTTTCATAATTACAAACAACGTCTTTGGAATTGTTCCACTTCTTCAATTCCCATCGATGTCTCACGTTGCCTTTCCTTACGTTCTCGCTCTCATATCATTTGGCGTCTTCCACTATGTCGGAATCAAGAAACACGGTCTCGGTAAATACCTAAAGGGCATTGCATTTATGCCAGGTGTTCCAAAAGCTGTTTACATCCTTTTAACCCCAATTGAAATTGCAACCTTCTTCTTGGTTCGCCCACTAACTCTTTCGCTCCGTCTCTTTGCAAATATGTTTGCTGGTCACTTACTTCTTCTAGTTTTCATCCTGGGTGGCGAACATATGCTCAGCGGCGCCATCGGAGTTAAGTTGATTGCACCATTTGCCTTTGCATTCGGCATCGGAATGACCTTCTTCGAGTTTATGGTCCAATGTCTTCAGGCATACATCTTCACCCTACTTACAGCTTTGTTCATCGCCGGAGCACTGGCGGATGAGCACTAGATCCAAAGAAATTAATACCCACTTATTGGCTCCCGCTAGTAAGTAACACGAATAGAAAGGCAACACAATGGAAGGCACACTCAACCTGGTCGGTTATGGCCTATCAGCAATCGGACCTGCAATCGCAACTGGAATGATCTTCGCCGCATATATCAGCGGTGTAGCTCGTCAGCCAGAAGCACGTAGCGTTCTACAACCAATCGCATTCCTAGGCTTCGCACTTGCTGAAGCTCTGGCTCTCTTTGGTCTAGTTCTAGCTTTCGTTCTCTAACCATGAGCTTTCGCATAAGTGCAGCTGCGGAAGAGCTCAATCCGCTCGTTCCGCATACTTCAGAAATAATTGTGGGCTTCATTGCCTTCACTCTGTTGTACCTTGTGCTTCGCTCCAAAGTTGTACCAATGTTTGAAAAAGCATTTGCAGCCCGCACTGAAGCAATTCAAGGTGGTATGGAGAAAGCCGAGAAAGCACAACGCGATGCGCAAGTTGCTCTGGAGCAATACACCGCACAGCTAAGTGATGCTCGTGGCGAAGCTCAGAAGATCCGTGAAGAAGCACGCGTTCAAGGTGCCGCAATCATTGAAGATCTCCGTGGCAAAGCGCAAGAAGAAGCTGCTCGAATTACTGCAGCAGCAACCGCATCAATTGAAGCTGAACGTCAACAAGCAATCACATCTCTTCGCAATGAAGTTGGTTCACTTGCAACTGAACTAGCATCAAAAATTGTTGGAGAAGCGTTAGATGACCAGGTTCGACAATCACGCATTGTTGACCGCTTCTTGGATGATTTGGAGAAGAGTAAGTAATGATCGTTTTAGGTGGAAGCAGTCGTCAGTCTCTAGCTGCACTTCGTGTTGCGCTAGATAACACACTCAAGGGTGTGTCTGCTGGCGACGCTTCTGCTATTTCAAGCGATCTATTTAAGGCACTAGTCGCGATTGATTCATCAACCGGACTACGTCGTGCACTTACCGATTCAGCTCGTGATTCATCTTCTAAGTCCGATTTAATATCAGACTTATTCAAGAAATCACTAGGTGGTCCGGCTCTGGCACTGCTTGCAAGCGCGACCGCACTTCGCTGGTCTGCGCCATCAGGTATTGCCGATGCAATTGAACAAATTGCAGTAGAAGCGGAAGCGACAGCGGAAAATCTAGGCAACTCTCTTGACCAAGTTCAGAGTGAAATATTTACCTTCTCAAAACTTCTTATCGAGAATCCAGATTTACGCACCGCTTTAAGCGAACGCTCACAGAGCGCAGAAGCGAAGCAAGCCCTCCTCAAGAGCATTTTTGGCAGCAAATTTTCAGCAAGCACAAACAGCTTGTTAGCCCATAGCGTCGAAAGCCGCCGTGCCCGCAGCATCGAAAAGACGATTGCGGCATATTCACATGCTGTAACGGCGCGACGCAATCGCGTGAATGCACATATCAAATCCTCCATCGCACTTAGCGATGGGCAGGCAAAGAAATTGGCAGATTCGCTTACAAAGCAGATCGGCCAACCAGTTCACCTAAATATTGAAATCGACTCAAGCATTCTTGGTGGAATTTCAATTCGTTTCGGTGATGAAGTAATCGATGGAACTATTTCAAATAGATTGGCAGAGGCAAGCCGCGCGCTTGTTTCTTAGTAGTAAATAAAAAAATAGGTTTCAGAATTCACATTTTGTGAATCTGAATTAGTTGAAGGAGAGAAAGATGGCGGAACTCACGATCCGGCCCGAAGAGATTCGCGACGCGCTTGCAAAGCATGTTGCTTCTTATCAACCGGGAGCCGCAGCACGCGATGAGATCGGCACAGTAACTCAAGCAGGCGATGGCATCGCCCGTGTTGAAGGTCTGCCTTCAACAATGACCAACGAACTTCTAAAGTTCGAAAATGGAACGCTTGGTCTGGCGCTAAACCTTGATGTGCGCGAAATCGGTGTAGTTATTCTTGGTGAGTTCACTGGAATTGAAGAAGGAACAAGCGTCAGCCGCACAGGTGAGATTCTCTCCGTACCTGTTGGCGATGGCTTCCTTGGTCGCGTAGTTGATCCACTTGGTCGTCCAATTGATGGCAAGGGTGAAATCAAAGCAGAAGCACAACGTGCACTTGAATTACAGGCACCTTCAGTAGTTCAACGTCAACCAGTTAAAGAGCCAATGCAAACTGGTATCAAAGCAATCGATGCAATGACTGCAATTGGTCGCGGACAACGTCAACTAATTATCGGTGACCGTCAGACTGGTAAGACTGCAATTGCAATCGACACAATCATTAACCAGAAAGAAAACTGGAAGACTGGCGATCCAAAGAAGCAAGTTAAATGTATTTATGTTGCTATTGGCCAGAAAGGTTCAACCATTGCATCTGTTAAGGGCGCATTGGAAGAAGCTGGCGCAATGGAATACACAACAATCGTTGCTTCTCCTGCATCAGATCCAGCTGGTTTCAAATACCTTGCTCCATACACCGGTTCTGCAATTGGTCAGCACTGGATGTACAAGGGCGAGCACGTTCTTATTATTTTCGATGATCTCTCAAAGCAGGCTGAGGCTTATCGTTCAGTATCGCTATTGCTACGACGCCCACCGGGCCGCGAAGCTTATCCAGGAGACGTTTTCTACTTACACTCACGTTTGCTAGAGCGTTGCGCAAAGCTTTCAGATGAACTTGGTGGCGGTTCTATGACCGGTCTTCCAATCATTGAAACAAAAGGTAACGACGTTTCAGCATTCATTCCGACAAACGTAATCTCTATTACTGACGGTCAGTGCTTCCTTGAAACAGATCTTTTCAACGCCGGTGTTCGTCCAGCAATTAACGTAGGTATTTCGGTATCTCGCGTTGGTGGTTCAGCACAGACAAAGGCGATTAAGAAGATTGCAGGACGTCTGCGTCTTGACTTGGCTCAGTACCGCGAACTTGAAGCATTCGCTGCATTCGGTTCAGATCTAGATGCGGCATCAAAGGCCCAACTAGAGCGCGGTGCGCGCATGGTTGAACTCTTGAAGCAAGGTCAATACTCACCTTATTCAGTAGAACGTATGGCTGTATCAATTTGGGCCGGAACAACTGGCAACATGGACTCAATTCCAGTGGCTGATATTCGTCGCTTTGAATCAGAGTTCCTTGATTTCATTGGCCGCGAATGTTCAAAGATTTTTGAAGTAATTGCAGCTACCAAAGAGCTAACAGATGACACTGTTGCCTCATTGCAAGAAGCGATTGATACCTTCAAGAAACAATTCTCATCTTCAGCAACTGCTGCAGTAAATGAAGCAGAAGCAGAAGCGCTAGCCGGCGAAGATAACGAACAGATTACACGCCAGGTTCCAAAGGTGAAGAAGTAACAAAATGGGAGCACAACTACGCATATATCGCCGCCGAATGCGTTCGGTTAAGGCGACCAAGAAGATTACGAAAGCTATGGAGTTAATCTCTGCTTCACGTATCGTCAAGGCACAACAACGCGTGGCTGCTTCATCTCCATATGCAAATGAATTAACTCGCGCTGTTACCGCAGTTGCTTCGTTCTCAAGCACAAACCATCCACTAACTACACCTTCTGAAAATCCACGTCGCGCTGCCGTATTAATTATTACTGCTGACCGCGGAATGGCTGGTGCGTATTCAAACGCAGCAATTAAGGAGGGCGATCAACTTGTGATGGCACTTCGCGAACGTGGACTTGCAACTGAGGCATATTTAGTTGGCCGCAAAGCAGTTAACTATTATCGTTTCCGCAGTCGCAAGATTGCCGGATCATGGACTGGATTCTCTGACAATCCAACATATGCACATGCCAAAGAAGTTTCAGAAGCTCTAATTTCTGCATTCCTAGCCGATGCTGAAACTGTCGAGACTGGCGTTGATGAACTTCATATTGTTTACACTCAATTTAAATCAATGATCACGCAGATACCTGAAGCACGTCGGATGCTCCCACTAGAAGTTGTGGAGTCGGAAGCTACTTCAAGCACGCTTCTGCCAATGTATGAATTCGAACCTAATGCAGCGGAGGTATTAAATTCATTATTACCTCGCTACATCGAGGCTCGAGTCTTTAATGCGATGTTGCAATCTGCTGCTTCCGAGCATGCAGCACGCCGTCGCGCAATGAAATCAGCAACTGACAATGCTGATGAGTTAATAAAGTCCTTAACCCGTCTTGCAAATGCAGCCCGTCAAGCTGAAATTACGCAAGAGATTAGTGAAATCGTCGGCGGCGCAGATGCGCTTGCCTCAGCCAGCGCAGGGAGCGAATGATGTCAACAGGAACTAAAACAGGAACAGGTCGCGTAGCACGCGTTATCGGACCGGTTGTGGATATTGAATTCCCAGCCGATTCAATGCCAGCGATCTTCAACGCGTTACATGTTGATGTGACACTCAGCGGTGAGAAGCGCATGCTTACTCTCGAAGTGGCACAGCACATTGGTGACAACCTAGTTCGCGCGATTTCTATGCAACCTACCGACGGAATGGTTCGCGGTGCTTCAGTATCAGATACTGGCACTGCAATCTCGGTTCCAGTTGGTGATGTTACAAAGGGCCACGTATTTAACACACTTGGCGAATCCCTAGATGTTCCCACATCTTCACTTGATATTAAAGAGCGTTGGCCAATCCATCGCACAGCACCTGCATTCGATCAACTCGAATCAAAGACCGAGATGTTCGAAACTGGAATCAAAGTTATCGATCTTCTAACACCATATGTACGTGGAGGAAAGATTGGTCTCTTCGGTGGTGCTGGTGTTGGTAAGACAGTTTTGATTCAAGAGATGATTTACCGCGTAGCTGAAAACTTCGGTGGTGTATCTGTATTCGCCGGCGTAGGAGAGCGCACCCGTGAAGGAAACGACTTGTTCTTGGAAATGACCGAGACTGGCGTTATTAATAAGACGGCATTGGTCTTTGGTCAGATGGATGAACCACCTGGAACTCGCCTTCGCGTTGCACTTTCAGCGCTAACAATGGCGGAATACTTCCGCGATGTTCAGAAGCAAGATGTGCTTCTATTCATCGATAACATCTTCCGTTTCACACAAGCTGGTTCTGAGGTATCAACACTTCTTGGACGTATGCCATCTGCAGTGGGTTACCAACCAACACTTGCCGATGAAATGGGTCAGCTACAAGAACGCATTACTTCAACACGCGGTCACTCAATTACATCTATGCAGGCAATTTATGTTCCTGCGGACGACATCACCGACCCAGCGCCACACACAACCTTCGCGCACTTGGATGCAACAACAGTGTTGTCTCGTCCAATTTCCGAACTTGGTATTTATCCTGCAGTAGATCCACTTGACTCAACATCACGTATTTTGGATCCACGTTACATCGGCGAGCACCACTTCCGTGTTGCAAACCGGGTAAAGCAGATCCTTCAGCGTTACAAGGACTTACAAGACATCATCGCAATTCTTGGTATCGACGAACTCTCTGAAGAAGATCGAATTCTGGTAGGACGCGCACGTCGCATCCAGCGCTTCTTGTCACAGAACACATTCGTGGCAAAGGTCTTCACTGGTCTTGATGGTTCATTCGTTCCACTAACTGAAACAATTGCAGCCTTCGAAGCACTTGCAGATGGAAAGTATGACCATGTTCCAGAACAAGCATTCTTCATGTGCGGTGGCTTAGAGGATGTAGAGCGCAAGGCTGCAGAATTGGCTAAGGCGTAATCTAAATGTCTTCAAACCTAACTGTTGAAGTTGTATCTCCTGAGAAGCGGGTCTGGTCTGGCGAGGCGACTATGGTTTCGGCTCGCACACTAGAAGGTGACCTTGGCGTATTGCCTGGTCACGCACCGCTTCTCGGAGTTCTAGCTGATGGAAAAGTAAGCATCAAAGTTGCTGACGGATCATCGCAAGAGTTCAACATTCATGGTGGGTTTATATCTGTTTCAAATGACCGAGTATCAATTCTCGGCGAGGCATCTGATTAAATAACTTTTAATCCTTATCAGCTAGGAGGAAAATGGCAAGCCCACTAGTTGAAACTGCGCCGTTAATTTTGGATGTTGGCATAGTTCTCACAGTTGCTGCCACCATGGGCTTTGCTGCACGAAAGCTTGGATTGCCTACAGTTCTTGGCTACCTACTAACAGGCTTACTCGTATCCCCATTTACTCCTGGCTTTGTAGCAGATGAAAATCAACTGGCGCTCTTAGCGGACATTGGTGTTGTTCTTCTTTTATTTGAAGTTGGCGTCGAAATAGATTTACGCCGCATGAGAAGAGAACAAAAGTCAATTCTTTGGGGGGTGCCCGCCCAAATGGCAGTTGGAATTTTGTTTGGCACTCCTGTATTTCTCTGGCTAGGCATACCAATCTTCGGCGCGCTTCTGTTATCTCTTTCAGTAGCTATGTCGTCTAGCGTTGTAATAGTAAATATAGTTCGAAGCCCAAGAAGAAGAACTGACTCGTCAACCGAGGACGCATTGCTGGGTTGGACTGTTGTACAAGATGTGGTTTGTGTAACTCTTGCGATAATAATCTTAACTATCTTTGGCGAAAGCGATCGACCTCTGCCAATTGCAATCGCTGGGATTATTGGTTTCGCAGCTCTTGCATATATATCTTCAAAGCTTCTTCCAAAATTATTACGAACAATTCGCTGGGAGAATGATTTATTCTTAATTTATTCGGTCTCTATCGGATTAGTCCTTGCATCTCTCGGCACCGTTGCATTTGGAATCCCGATGGCTCTTGCAGGCTTCATAGCTGGGCTGGCGATCAATCAAAGTCAAGATACCGACCAACTTAGAAAAGCTATCCTTCCATTTAGAGATTTGTTTGCAGTATTATTCTTTGTTGTCATAGGCTCACTGATACCACCTGATGAACTTGCAAATTCCTGGCCATTCGCCTTATTGGTTCTCGCCATGATGATTCTTCTTAAAACTTTGCCCACAGCGCTTCTTGCAAGTCTTGGAAAACTTAAAGTTAGACCGCTTCAGTTTGGCCTAGGGATAAGCCAAATCGGTGAGTTTTCATTCGTCCTGGGAAGTATCGCTTTCGCAGAAGGTGTCATTACGGTTTCTCAATACACCGGACTTCTTGTTGCAGTAGTTCTCTCAATTGTGTTTTCAACTATTTTCGTTCGCAAAATTGGGAATCAGTAAGAATTAATTATGGCGTGAAACTTTAGCGCCCAGTCTTACAAGCGCCTCAACAAAACCTGGATATCCGCGATCAATATGGAATGCATCTTCTACTGTAGTGATTCCATCACTAACAAGTCCCGCAAGAACTAGACCCGCACCAGCTCGAATATCAGTAGCCGCAACTGGTGCACCTGAGAGTTGTTTTTTGCCGGTTATAGAGGCGTGATGACCATCTACATGAATGTCAGCACCTAATCTTTGAAGTTCATTCACGAACATAAACCGACCTTCGAAAACATTCTCGGTAACTATTGAGTTGCCTTCAGCGATTGCGTTCATGGTTATGACAAAGGGTTGAAGGTCGGTAGCGAATCCCGGGTAGGGAAGTGTTGCAACATCAATTGCGGTTGGTCGCTTATCCATCCGAACCCTAAATCCATCGGTTGTTGTTGTTATGACCGCACCTGCTGCTACTAATTTATCTAGGGGAACTTCTAGGTGATCGGCTCGGCCACCATGAATTGTTATGTCACCTTGTGTCATTACAGCAGCAAAAGCCCAAGTGCCAGCGACAATTCGATCAGCAAGAGTTGCATGCGTTGTTGGGTGTAATTCCTTTACGCCAGTGATTGTAATTACGGGAGTTCCAAGGCCTTCAATCTTGGCGCCCATCGAGATCAAGAATTCACCAAGGTCAACTACATCGGGTTCACGGGCTGCGTTATCGATTGTTGTAACACCTTTTGCAAGAACCGCGGCGGTCATAATGTTTTCGGTGGCACCGACACTTGGAAAGTCGAGAGAAATGGCAGCACCGGTTAGCCCATTTGGTGCAGTAGCAATTACATATCCATGTTCTGAATGTGCTTCGGCACCAAGATCAATCAAACCCTTGATGTGGAAATCGATACCACGAGAGCCAATGGCGTCGCCACCAGGAAGTGCGACTTCAACTTGACCGACTCTGGTCACAAGTGGGCCAAGAACATTTATCGAAGCCCGCATCTTGCGAACCAAATCGTAATCTGCGCGATGACCAGGAACCTTTGGGACCAAGATTTTTACAGTTAAGGCTTCGCGATCATAAGAACACTTGCACCCAAGCCTTGTTAACAACTCTTCCATGATATGAACATCAGCAATATCCGGAACATTCTCAATTGTTGTTTCACCGACTGCCAAGAGGGAGGCGGCCATTAATTTAAGTGCCGAGTTCTTAGCGCCATGAACATTGACTTCGCCCACAAGGCGCGCGCCACCAAAAATCTGGAAATATTCATTAGAACTTTCCACGGTGATCACCTCCGACTAGTGGGTTTCGAGTGGTCTAATCGTAGTGATTGAATTAGGCTCAACCCATGGTAAATCTAACGCGTATCTATACAAAAACTGGCGATGACGGAACGACCTCACTTGGGGATATGAGCCGGACCTCAAAAAATGACCCGCGATTAGAAGCCTATGCCACGGTTGATGAAGCTAACTCTTCGATTGGTGTAGTCCTGGCTCTTGGTCAGATTAAAGATCCACAGATCATAAAGTTATTAATCCGGATTCAAAATGATTTATTCGATGTCGGAGCTGATCTCTGCACACCAGTTGTTGATGAGCCAAAGATTGATCCACTACGCGTTATTGAATCTCAAGTTACATATTTGGAAGAGCAGATAGATTTTTATAATGAAAGCCTCGAACCACTGCGCAGTTTTGTTCTGCCATCCGGAACTCCGGCAGCTGCGTTATTGCATGTAGCACGCACAGTCGCTCGCCGAGCCGAGCGCAATACTTGGCACGCAATTCATCAATTCGGTGGTGGCGTAAATTCACTTACGGCTAAATACCTTAACCGGTTATCAGATTTACTATTCGTGCTTGCGCGTTTTGAGAATAAGGAAAAAGGCGACGTGCTCTGGGTTCCAGGAGCAAACCGCTAAATTCTGTCAGGGCTCTTTGTATAAGTATTGCTAGGAACCTTCTGGGTACGCTTCCCGGTTCGACAGTTCGCTGTATATGCGCCAATTCCTAAGCCATCAGCGATTGGCTCATCGCTTACTAAAAGAATAGCTTTAATCGTTCTGGCTTTTGATCCAGAAATCGAAGTAGTGAGTGATCCATAAATCATTCGCTTTGTTGGATCTGCTGGGTCGATGCCAAGAACATTTGAGCTAACTTCCCACCAGTCGCAACCAGTTTCAGAACCAACAAAAATTCCTAGGCAGGCAAATTCATCGCAATATTTGATCAAGTCCTTCTGAATATATTTATATTCGGTACCCGCAATTAGAAGTTCTTTTGGAGTAGCAGTCTTTGCATAAAGCGAACCTTTCTTTTCAAAACCTGGTGGTGGCCACTTAAGTGGCTTCTTCGTTGGAAAATTCTTCTTTTTCCTTACTACCGGCTTCTTCTTTACTACCGGCTTCTTCTCAACTTTGGATTTGCTTGCAGCGGGCTTAGGCGTCGAGGTTGTTGTTTCAGCACTTGCCTGCGCAGGAATAAGTAGGGAGATTGAAATTAATATCGAGGCTAGTTTCTTCATTTATCTGACCACCTAAATGTCCTCAGGGCTAATAGTGTTCCAACAACAGTCCAAATAAGTAGAACAATCGCGATCTGTGGAATCTCCCAGCTTTTTGCAACTTCTTCGGCAGCAAAGCTCTCAGGTAAAAACACTGAACGCATTCCTTGAGTAAGCCACTTCAAAGGGAAGAGTGCGGCAAATTGCTGCATCCATTGTGGAAGCGTTGTAAAAACAAAGAAGACTCCGCTAAAGAATTGCAGAATAATCACAATAGGAGATACAACAGCAGATGCACCACGACCATTCTTTGGAACTGCAGAAAATGCAATCCCTAAAATTGTTGCGCAGATGCTTCCAAGAAGTATGAGCCACCCAAATCGGAGCCAACGTTCTGCCGTGCTTGGAAGATCTAAACCAAAGAGCGCAGCACCAAAGCCCATCAAGGCGCCTACTTGAACAACCATTGCGACAAAGACCAGAATCGCTTTTCCAATGAAGTATGAGATTGGCGAGACTGGAGTTCCTCGAAGTCGTTTTAAAGTTCCGAAATCTCGCTCGATTGGAATCATGATTGCAAGTTGCTGGAATCCAGTATTGACCAGACCGGATGCAATCATTCCTGCAACAAAGTATTGGCTAAAGGTAACTCCTGGGGCCAGATCTCCTTTGAAAACTGAACCAAAGATAAATAACAACATAATTGGAAATAGAAGTATGAAAACTACAGATTCGCGTTGACGCATGAATTGTTTTATCTCTAGGCCGCCACGTAGAAAGCCAACTTTAATAATGCCGGGTCTCATGGCTGACCAATCATTTTGAGATAAATGTCTTCGAGTGATGGGCGAATTAAAGTAAGTTCCGGGACCTCGCCACCAAACTTTGCGACCAGTTTCGTAACCTCGGCTGCCGGAAAATCACTTTCAATCTCTTGCCTCTGCCCATTTTCGAGCCAACTAATTCGAGCCTTTGCAGTATTTCTGCCACCAAGATTCTCTGGCGTTGAAATTTCTACTATCTTTCCATTGACAATCACTGCAACGCGGTCAGCAAGCGCTTCAGCTTCATCCAAGTAGTGTGTTGTTAGCAGAATTGTTGTGCCCTCATCGCGTAGGTTGCGGATTAGATCCCAAAATGCTCGTCTCGCCTCGGGATCAAACCCGGTAGTTGGCTCATCAAGAAAGAGAATTTCCGGATTACCAATAATTCCAAGTGCGACATCTAGTCGGCGACGCTGTCCGCCTGAAAGTGTATCGATTCTGGCATTCTTCTTCTCATCCAGACCAACATCGCGAATCACGCTCTCGGGATCACGGGGATTGGAGTAATAATTTGCAAAGTGCTTAACAATTTCAGATACCGATAAATCTTGAGCATCATTTGTAGACTGAAGAACAATTCCTATTCGATTTCGCCAAGCCCAACTATCTCTGCCAAGTTTCGCAGGATCTTGACCAAGGACTTTTACTTCGCCACCATCGCGGTCGCGGTAGCCTTCAAGAATCTCAACTGTGGTTGTTTTGCCAGCTCCATTTGGGCCAAGGATTGCAAAAATCTCGCCTCTTGAAACTTCAAGGTCGATTCCAGCAACTGCATCCTTAGGGCCGTTGGCCTTCGATGTGTATGTCTTTCTAAGGCCTGATACCGAAATCGCTAGTTCATTTGCCACGTCAATATCCTGCCCTAAAAGTTGGGAATATCGGAATGCAAGCGAGAGAATAAGGCTGTGAGTCCACGCAGAAACCATCCTAAAAGGTCCCAGAAACGGGCCAGCAACGACGAGGAAGAGCGCGACATCTCATTATCGAGTGAAACAATCGAAGAGCATTCAGAGGGTGTATTTCGAGTTCGCAAAATTACTGGTTCTACTTCTACAAAACCATATCGTTGCCCTGGATGTGATCAAGTAATTCCATCCGCAACACCTCATATTGTTGCTTGGCTAGAAGAAGATGTTGAATCAAGACGACATTGGCACAATGCATGTTGGACTAAGCGAAATGATCGCAAACCTAGAACACTTAGATCTAAGGGCGCTCCGCGTTACTAGCAAATACCTATTATCCAATACCTTTGGAATGCAGGGTCTTGATTGCAAACTTAATGAATTTATCTGCAAACTTAGTTCTGCCAAATGATGTAAAAACAATTGGAATGTTAAATATAGTTCTAACCACAGTTCTTGGATAAGTAAATTCCAGCAATCCTTCAGGCCCGTGAATTCGGCCGTATCCGCTATCTTTCACGCCACCAAATGGAACTGAAGCAATAGCTGCAAAAGCAATTACTGAATTTACAGAAACCATTCCACAGTGCAGTTGAGAAGCTATTTTCTCGCCATTTCGTTTAGACCAGACCGATGCAGCAAGTCCGTATCGAGTTGCATTCGCCAATCGAATCGCCTCAGCCATATCTGCAGTGCGATTGATTACGAGAGTAGGACCGAAAGTTTCCTCGGTTACGGCTGTTGAATTCTCTGGAACATCAACCATAATCACCGGCTCTACAAATGGCGCTTTTACTGAATCAACACCGCCAATTACAAACTTTGCACCCTTTGCCGCAGCATCATTGATGTGGCTTTGAATCACGTTTAATTGCGATGGCATCGTGGCCGGGCCATAATTTCCATCTCTGCCTGGATGCACCTCTTTTGCTAGCTCTGTTATCTTTGTAATGAATTCATCCGCCACTTCATTTACAACGTATACGCGCTCGGCCCCAATACAAGTTTGTCCAGCGTTGGACATCGCAGACCAGAGTGCATATTCAGCGGCGCGATCAATTTCAGCATCTGCAGCGACCAGAACTGGATCTTTGCCACCACATTCAAGAACTACAGGGATCATTCTCTCGGCACAAGCAGCAGCAACTTTCTTTGCAGTCCTAGTTGAACCAGTGAATGAAACTTTGTCTACGGCAGATTCAGTTAGCGCTTTTCCGGTCTCAGGTAAGCCAGTTACGCAGGTGAAAATATCGGCGAAGGGTGCAATGTTTGCAAAGCTATCTGCAAGCCAGCGTCCAACACCTGGCGTGAATTCACTCGGTTTAAACACAACAGTATTTCCGGCGGCAAGTGCATATGCGATAGATCCCATAGGAGTAAAGATTGGATAGTTCCATGGACCAATTACTCCAACGACTCCCATCGGGACTCTTGTTACATTGGTTTTCATGTTGAACATCAACAATCCTGATGGTCTATGTTGTTTTGACAAGACGCTCTCTGCATGCCTTGCGGCCCAGACTAAATGTCCAAGTGCAAGAGTTGCTTCTAACGTTGCATCACTAATTGGTTTTCCGGTTTCAGCACGAACTATTTCGGCAATCTCATCAACTTGTTTAGTGATTTGCGATGCCCACTTCAGAAGAACTTTTCGACGTCCGCGAAAACCAAGTGCCTGCCAGGCCACGCTAGCGGCGCGGGCACGTTCGACCGCTGCGTTTACAACTGCGGCAGAAGTATTGGGATAACTGGCAAGAACTGTGCCATCGACTGGATTGTGGCTATCAAAGCTCGAGGTTGTAAGAGTTTCCATTGCGTAAGACTAAACTTATTTCGTGTCAGAGTTAATACGCCCAAGCACTGTGTTGCCGGCAAATCGCAGAGCGATATCCATTAGAACTGCAGATGGCCTAAATCTAATTGGGGAAGTGGCGACTCCAATTGGAAACCGCGTTGCCTCTATTCTCTGCCTGCACCCGCTGCCAACTGCTGGCGGCATGATGGATAGCCACGTTTACAAGAAAGCAGCAAATAGATTGCCTGCTATGGCGGGCGTTGAAGTTATTCGATTCAATACTAGAGGAACTTCCTCAGAAGCCGGCACTAGTGACGGCGCTTTCGGTGAAGGTGTAACAGAAAAGTTTGATGTTGAAGCGGCGATTGAATTCGCATTTGACGAGTTAGGTGTAGAAAGACTCTGGATATTGGGTTGGTCATTCGGAACTGATCTAGCACTTAAGTTTGCAAGGGACTCAAGAGTTAAAGGTTTGATTTTACTCAGCCCACCACTGAGAACTTCTGAAGTAAGCGATTTAGAATTTTGGGCCAAAGATGGCCGGCCAATTACTGCGCTTATTCCGGAATTTGATGACTATCTAAAGCCAGAAGATGCCGCGGTTGCTTTTCAAGTTGTACCACAAATTAAACTCATATATGTAAAAGATGCGAAGCACCTATGGGTTGGAGAACCTTCGGTATTCAGAGTTTTAAGTGAGATTACTGAAATTCTCTCACCACAAAGTTTGCCCTTGCCTACTGAAATCTAATTCTTATCGGCCTTTGGATAAACCACTTCATCAAGAATTAGCAGGACTGCGGCAGCGATTGGAACTGCAAGAATTCCACCAATTAGTCCGAGAAGAGAAGCACCAATAAGAGCAGCAATAATTGTTACGAGGGCCGGAATAGAAAGGGCACGCTTCATGACTCTTGGAGTAAGAATGTAATTCTCAAACTGCACATAAATTATGTAAGAGGCTAATGCGATAGCCGCAATCAATGGTGACACCGTTAAAGCAATCAAGGTAACAATTGTCATACCGATGAAGTGGCCAATAAGTGGAATCAAACC
>JAURGA010000020.1 GCA_030834095.1 Candidatus Nanopelagicales bacterium
GGAGATGTCCGCGTAGATGTGCAATCTGCAATCGCAATGCTTGCACCTGCTTGGGGATTCAAACCTTTACTAGATACAACAGATGAGGAAGCTCGCGTACAACTTGCTCGCACTTCAGTGATGGTTCTTTCATATGTTGCACAAGCCGCACGTGGCACCGCACCTATGGTTCCGCAATCAGAAGTCGATAAAGCACATACCGTTGTAGAACGAATGATGATTCGCTGGCGTGGCGAACCAGATCCATTACACGTTCGCGCAGTAGATGCTTACTTTGTTTCAGCAGCAGAACACGGAATGAATGCTTCGACATTTACTTCCCGAGTAATTGCATCAACTGGTGCCGATGTTGCAGCAGCAATTTCTGGTGCAATTGGCGCAATGTCTGGCCCGCTACATGGTGGTGCACCTGCTCGTGTTCTAAGCATGATCGAAGGCGTTGAAAAAACTGGTGATGCAACTGCATATGTAAAAGGAATTTTAGATCGTAAAGAACGCTTGATGGGATTCGGTCACCGGGTTTACCGCGCCGAAGATCCACGTGCCCGCACACTTCGTCGAATTTCAAAAGAGCTGAATGCACCACGTTATGAAGTTGCACTTGCTCTAGAAAAAGCTGCACTGGCAGAACTTCACGAACGTCAACCAGATCGCGTGCTAGAAACTAACGTCGAATTCTGGGCAGCAATCGTTCTGGACTTTGCGCAAATTCCAGCACATATGTTCACTTCGATGTTTACTGCTGCACGAACTGCAGGCTGGTCGGCACATATTCTTGAGCAGAAGCGCACCGGAAGAATTATCCGTCCATCTGCAAGATACGTTGGTCCAGCGCCTCGTAAAGTAAGCGAAGTTCAGGGCTGGGATGAGTCAGTCCATTCACTCCACAACTAAACGCAATATCTTCTGGTTCAGAAGAGATCTGCGTCTAGCTGATAATCCGGCACTACTTGCTGCAATTGAGAATTGCGATGAATTAATCGCGGTTTACATTCTCGATGAAAAAATAATCAAAGATAGTGGGGCTAAGCGCCTTGCCTACCTAGGGCAGTCACTCCGAGCACTTGATGAATCACTCGGCAACAATTTGCATTTAATTGCAGGTGACCCTGTTCAAGTGCTAAACGCATTAATCAAAAAATATGGCGCCGATGAAGTTCATATCAGCCAAGAATACGAACCATATGGTGCGGCTCGAGATGCAAAAGTCGAAGCAAGCGGAATCAAATTAGTTAAGACCGGAAGTTTGTATGCAGTTGCACCTGGTCGAGTATTGAAACCAAGTGATGCAACCCCATATCGTGTTTACACCCCGTTCTATAAAGCTTGGTGTTTGCATGGCTGGCGTAAACCAGTTGCTGCACCTAAGAAATTAAATTTAGTCACACCAAGGGCAGATGATCGAAACTTTCCAGATTGGCAGATCCCTGAAGGATGCGAAATTTCTAAAGCTGGTGAAGCTGCAGCGCTAGCAAGATGGAAGAAATTTAAATCTGGCGCGCTTGCAAGTTATGACACAGAACGAAATAACGCAGGCGTTGATGGAACTAGCAAGATGAGTGAATATCTGACTTGGGGCGAAATCCATCCGCGCACATTGCTTGCCGAACTTGGAAAAAGTAACGCCCACGATGTTTATCGCAAAGAGATTGCATGGCGCGAATTTTATGCAGAAGTGCTCTTCAATAATCCGCATACTGATAAAGATTATTACGCACCTAGATTTGCAAATATGCGATACGACAAGCCTGGTGAAAAATTCAAAGCTTGGTGCGAAGGTAAAACAGGATATCCATTTGTTGATGCCGCAATGCGTCAGATTGTTAAAGAAGGCTGGATGCATAACCGAACCCGAATGGTTGTCGCATCTTTCTTGGTTAAGGATCTGCACTTGGAATGGCAATTAGGCGCGGATTTCTTCATGGAACACCTAGTTGATTTCGATGTTGCTTCAAATGCACATGGATGGCAGTGGACTGCAGGATGCGGAACTGATGCCTCGCCTTATTACCGAGTATTTAATCCAATCGAACAGGGAAAGCGTTTCGATGTAAATGGCGATTACATCCGTAAATATGTCCCAGAGCTTGCACATTTAAGCAGCGACGAAATTCATGAACCCTGGGAATTTCTAGATGGATATTCAAAAGGTTATCCAGAGCGGATTGTTAATCATGCAACCGAACGTTTGGAATCACTTGCAAGACTTGAAGAGATTAAGCCAAATTAATTCTAAGATTGTACATATCCAGTTCCATTTCGCTTTGCCTCATACATCGCAGCATCAGCCCGCTTCAGCAGATCTTCCTTTGTTGTTGTAGGTCCTTCGGTCGTAACGCTCCCGATACTTACCCCAACTTTTACATCCCCAACAGAAAGCGTGAATGGATAAGTGCAGGTTGCCCGAAGTGCAAGCGCCACATCGCTTCCGATATTTCGCTTCCCATAAACGACTACCCCAAATTCATCGCCACCAAGTCTGGCAATCAATACATCATTTGGTAAGACTCGATTGAATCTTAAAGTGATTTGTTTCAATAGTTGATCGCCAACTTCATGGCCATAATTATCGTTTACTGCTTTGAATCCATCCAGATCTAACAAAAGTAAGGTTCCGGTTCTTCTGCGCAATAATTCAAGTTCGGCGATAAATCTTCGGCGATTCGGTAATCCGGTTAGTTCATCAGTTCGTGCATGCTCGCGATCTTCACTCACCATTTTCGCATCACGCAATGCAAGTGCCATGCGAAGGAAGGCGAGAGAAATAGTCATGAAGGAAATTATCAGAACAAATGCTGGGAAGTAATTCGGCCGAAATGCACCAAAGGCCAGGATGCTTGAACTAATCACTAGTGCAAAAGTTGTCGCCCAGATATTGATGTGCAGCTTTGGAATTTCAGTTTCGCCGCCATGTAAGTAAAGTGCATTAGCTATAAGCACTAGACCTAGAAGCCAGCCATCATCGGTCAGTGCGGCGAATTCATAACCAGTTGTCGCGGAAAGAAGAAGGAAGAATAAATCGGTAATTGCAAAGATTGAGATTCCCATGAAAAGACATAAACCACGCAAACTTCGATGCTGGAGAATGATTAGTGATAGGCAAGTCGCTACGAGAACGAGATCGCCTATCGGATAGAGAATTGATAAGAAAACTTCATAACTTTGCCCATCAAAGCGCAGTTGTGCTGGTCGCAACAAGAGACTGGAGATAACACTTGATGTTCCAAGAGCGATTATTGCAGTATCCAATAATTCTAAGGCAGTTACTTTCTTTGTAACAGCCAGTGCTCGAATGATTCCAATAATCATCAGAGGATAGAAAGCAATATAGGTAACATCGATAAATCTCTCTGATATTTGAAAATCATAGAAAGAGTTCGAAGTCGAAAAAGTTGATCCAATTGCCCAGAGAAATATTGCAAAAGTTATTGCAAGTCGTGCTATCCGGTCATTTAATCCGGGAGATTTCCAAGCTACATAGGCCGCTAAGAACGCGATTAGATTAAAGATGATTAAATCGGGAACAACCGAAGGCAATTGAAAAGCCACCCGAATAATCAGGTGGCTAATCAATAAGAGAAATACCCCTACTCTCGCCATCCAGCGAGCGTAGGGTAAAAAGCGAAGCTTATTTACAGGCGGTGGTAATGCTTGCCTTTGCAGTAGCTAATTCACTTACAGCCTTAGCCTTGCCATCGGTCGCTTCTTTGATTTGAGCATCAAGTTCCACGATATTTGCAGTTGCATCTATAACGCGTTGCTTGTTGAGATCAATTCCAGCTTGAACAGTTGCTATCTGCTTCTTCTGGGTCTCAGTTGGATTCTTAGGATAGGTGAGCATGTTCTTGCTCCAGGTATCAACATTCTTCTGGGCGCTTGTTATCAATCTTTCGGCAGTTGTCTTAAGGCGGGTAGCACCACTGATTCTGCTATCAAATGATGTTACGACAGAATCTGACAAAGTCTTCGCATTCAAATAGCTTTTATTTGCCTTAATACAAGGCTTAGAAACCCAAACTCGCTTTTTTGAGGCTTTAGCTGGATTTTTGGCACAAGTGTAAGAAATTTTTCCGATTTTGGTCTTTGCCTTTGCTGGCTTGCAGGCTTTATACGGGGTCGCCGCAGATGCACTTGAAACACCGACAATTGATCCTGCAAAAACTAGTAGTGCGATTGATATCGCAGAAACTTTCTTTGACATAATTACCTCCACAAAATTTACCCAAGAACCACAAATCTATGCGGTGTTAATGTGGCAATTCTATCTTTGCAGATGCAAATTTTTGGGGAGAAGAACTACGTCTAGCGGTGAAATTGCTGTGAATATTTGATTTATTTAACGCTGCCGCGCTCGGGCGTTGATTCCAAGCTTTCGAACCAATGGTCTTGGGCCAAATCTCGCAAATGTGCTCAAAATTTTATATTGCCAACCTGGGATGCAGATTGCATTGCCACGCTCGGCAGCAATCCAAGATTCGCTGGCTACTCGATCAGCTTCGAGCCACATGAAGTTAGGTAGGCCTGACATTTTCATTTTGCCACGTTGATGAAATTCAGTGCGAGTAAAACCAGGACAGAGCGCTGAGACATTGATGTTGGTCTTTGAAAGTTCGGTATGAAGTGATTCGGTATGAACCGTTAAATAAGACTTTGCCGCACTATATGTGCCACCAGCAATAAAGCTTGCAACACTTGAAACGTTAATTATCGTTCCGGAATTACGAACTAACATTTGTGGCAGAACTGCATGCATAAGTTGCATTGGCGCTTTAGCAAGAACGTCTATCAAGTTTAGTTCAGCCTCGATGTCACTACTTAAAAAACTATCCTTAATTCCAAAGCCAGCATTGTTGATCAATACTTCAATTGGTTTTTTGGGATTAGATAATCGCTTCTCGACTCTTGCTAACTGAGTCGGCACCGATAAATCGGCCTGCAAGACTTCAACACCTATCTTGTATTTTCTTGATAGCGAGGCTGCTCGTTCTTGTAGCCGCTTTTTATCGCGAGCCACAAGAACTAAGTCGAAATCTTTACCGGCAAGCAATCTAGTAAAAGATTCACCAATACCTGCGGTGGCTCCAGTTACTAGCGCAGTGCTCATTTACTTACTTTACTATCCCAACTGTTGATTCATCGCGGATGTGCCAAGAAGTCCCATACTCTTCAAGCTTTGCAAGGAATGGCTTTGCATCAAACCATTCCGGACCATTTACTCCAGGCTCTGGTTTCCAAACACCCTCATGAATAAGTTCCATTGCGATAACCGGATTAATGGCGGTCTGCCAAACAACTGCTTGATCACCGTAATTCTCCATTGACCAGGCGTTATCAACTACGTTGTAGAGATAAATCGCTTTTGGTTCACCGTTCTTATCCAAACCTTTGACAAGTGAACCAGCACAAGTTTTACCGGTCATTCGCGAGCCAAGTGTTGCTGGATCAGGAAGCGATGCAGCCAAGAGATCACGTGGTGAAACTTGAATGCCTTGAACATCAACAGTTTCAGTGCGATCCATACCAAGCAAATGAATAGTTTTTAGGATTGAAATAAATTGCGCACCAAGACCATATTTGAAGTTAACTTTCCTAGCTTCGATTTTCTGTGGAATCAAGACGACCTCTTCGTGTTCAACATTTACACATTCGACCGGTCCGATTCCATCAGGAAAATCAAAGATTTCGAGTTCTGAGAATGGTTCGGTTGTATACCAACCACGGCCATCTTCCCAGACCAGCGGTGGGTTTAAGCACTCTTCAATGGTTGTCCAAATTGAGAATGACGGTGCAAATTCTGAACCGGCAACAACTAAATTGGATCCATCTAGAACCGTTATCGAATCTATACGTGAGAACAATTCATCGCTCGCATACTTTGCGAAGACATCACTTAGACCAGGTTCAACTCCCATTCCAATCAAGGCGTAAATTCCGCGTTCGCTCCAATTCCAGTCACGTGCAAATTGTTCATCGCCACATTTCACACCAGTTTCGGTGTATGGATATTGCGGATGAGGTCTAGATAATGACATCGCCATATCTAAGTAATTCTTATTTTCGATTTCACAGGCAAGAAATATCGGCATCACAAAACGTGGATCAACTGCGTTGATGACAATATCTGGGTCTGCTTTGCGAATTAATTCGCGAATATCTTCGAGTTCTGCTGCATTTACTTGTGCGGCGGAAAAGCGGGGATCCTTCAAGCGATTTACGGCATCTTCAGCGCGAGATAAATTGCGATCTGCGATTACTAGTTCTGTAATGAATGAACGACGTGAGGCAATATTAGCTATTGCTCGACCAACTCCACCGGCGCCTAAAACTAGGGCCTTCATTAAAACCAACTCCAAACGAGTATTTTCTATTTCCTTGAGCCTAGCCCAACACATTAGAGATGGGCAAATTGGAATCAAATTGGAATAAAATTAAGTAAACTAACTTTCAATAAAAGTCTAACTGTTTTTATTTTGATGAATTAATCAGGTCCTAGTAGCTCAGTGGATAGAGCAACCGCCTCCTAAGCGGTAGGTCGCAGGTTCAACTCCCGCCTAGGACACCAGCTAATTTTTAATTGTGGAATACAACTGTTTTATCACCTACGATAAAGATTCTATCTTCAGCAAAATCGCGAACCGCGCGCGATAAGACTCGACGTTCGATATCACGACCAGTTGCGATTAAATCTTCAGGCGTTGAAGAATGCGTTACATGTGCAACATCTTGATCAATAATTGGGCCCTCATCTAAATCAGGCGTTACAAAGTGAGCAGTGGCACCAATGATTTTTACACCACGAGCATGTGCTTGGTGATAAGGCTTTGCACCTTTAAATCCCGGCAAAAATGAGTGGTGGATATTGATGATTCGACCAAACATTTTTCCACAGAACTCTTTAGTCAGAATCTGCATATAGCGAGCAAGGACTACGAGATCAATTTCAAGTTCAGTTACTAATTTAGAGATTTCGGCTTCAGCTGCTGACTTGTCTAATTTGCTCTGGTCAATAAATTTAATTCCGTGGGACTCAACAAGGATCTTCAAATCACTGTGGTTTGAAACGACCGCCGGGATTTCAATTGGAAGCTCACCAAGCTCTTGCAGATAGAGAAGATCGCGAAGGCAGTGTGACTCTTTAGTTACAAGAATGATGGCCCGCTTCTGCTTTGCAGCTGAACGTAGCGATAGCTTTGGCTTAAATTGGCCGAGCCCGCTCTCTAAAATTTCGCGTATCTTTGCCAAATCCAGGTCGCTTTCAAAGCGCGTGCGCATAACAAAATCTTGGGTAGTTGGATCTGTAAATTGTTGATTCTCAATTATATTTCCACGCGCAGCAAGAACTGCAGTTGTCATCGCATGCACGATGCCAGGCTGGTCTTTACACTGCAGGGCGACTATCAAATCCATTGCAGAAGTTTAATGGCTAATTGTGAATCTCTTTAACGCTTTTGGTGCCCACCAGTTGCGTTCACCGAATAAACGCATGAGCGCTGGGACAAGCAAGGCGCGAACCAAGGTTGCATCGAGAAGAATTGCGAATGCCACACCAAATCCCATGGCCTTAATCGATGTAACACCACTGGTCATGAAGATTGCAAAGACCGTTGAAAGAATAACTGCGGCGGCGGTGATTATTCGGGCAGATTTTTGAAGTCCAAGTGCAACGGATTCAACATTTGAATGGCCAGCATCGTGCTCCTCTTTAATCCGAGATAGCAGGAATACTTCGTAATCCATTGATAAACCAAAAGCCACAACCGCAATCAAAATAACAATTGAGGTATCGATGCTTCCGGTATTGGTAAATGAACCGACTAGCCAAGTGAAATTATCACCAATAAAGATCCAGGTCATTACACCCAAAGTTGCAGATAGCGAGAGCAGGTTAAGGATTACAGCCTTAATTGGCAGAATGATTGAACCAGTAAACATGAACAACAGAATAAGTGTGCCAATTGCAATCCACCCAAGTGCGAGGGGTAATTTCTTGGCAATACCAATCTGGCTATCTGCATAATCAGCTGCAACGCCACCAACCAACGTTCCCTCCGGAACATTCAGTGCACGAATTTCAGTAATCATCTTCTCGGCTGCGGGAGAGCGAGCACCCATGCTGTGAATTGCAGCGATTCGGATATCAGTGCCAACTGTTTCGGGTGCACCAATATTTATCACACCTGGAACATTTGCAAGTTCGCTTACAAAACTATTTATTGCTACTAGTTTCGAAGTTCCATTTGGAATAACTATTTCAATTGGATTTGCTTGTTCGCCAGGGAATTTACCTAAACCAACTTGAGCTGCGATGGCTGCCTTGTCAGAGGCAGGCAGAACGCGGGTGTCGACTTGCGAGAAGACAATATCTTTAATTGGTGAAGCCAGGGTTCCGAGAATTAAAAGCGAGAGAAATACAACTGCTACTGGTCGTTTCATAACAAAACGAGCAGTGTGTGCCCAGCGGCCATCTTCCTTAGGAGTTATTGCACTTTTGCGCACAACGAATTTATCGATTCTACTTCCAAGCATCGCCAAAATTGCTGGCAGCGGAACAAGCGCACCAAGAATTGCAACTGCTACTACTGCAACTCCACCATAACCAAATGATTTCAAGAACATTTGTGGGAAGAACATTAGCGATGCCAGGCTGATCATTACTGTGATGCCTGAGAAGAAAACAGTTCGACCCGCAGTTTTAACGGTCTGCACAACTGATTCTTCGACGCTCTTTCCAGAATGAAGTTCTTCTCGGAAGCGATTAACTATCAATAGCGAGTAGTCGATACCAAGTCCCATGCCTAGCCCCGTTATCAAGTTAAGGGCGAAGATACTTACGCCTGTAGCAAGGCTAATTAGATAGAGAATTACAAAGGCGCCAAGAATTGCACTTATCGCAACAACGACAGGCATTGCAGATGCAATCAGGCCACCGAAAACAAAGAGTAGAAAGAGAAAGGTAAGTGGGATTGAAATAGCTTCAGCGAACTTTAAATCACTAGAGATTCTCTTATTAATTGCATTGTTGAAAGTAGAGAAGCCACCAACATAAATTCTTAAGTTTCCAACCTCGCCATCATATTTCTTCTGCAACTCTGAGGCCAAGCTGTCGAGACTAGTTAGGTCGGCATCAGTGCTGTAGATAAAGAGGTATGCAGAATTTCCATCCTCGCTGGCCAACTGTTTAGCACCGCCAGCGCTCCAATATGAGAGTGTGCTTGCAACACCTGGGCGATTGCGCAATTCAGCTTCAATAGGTGCAACTTCTGCAGCAACTGCTGGATCTGCAACGCTCTTACCAGCATCAATAATGAAGATGATTGCCGGATCTTTTACCTTAAAAGTATCGGTTAAATAGGTTGCAGCTTTCGAGGAATCACTGTTGGGATCTGAATAGCCACCGCCTTCAAGGCGCGCAAACACAAGTGAACCGATTACTCCTGCAGCGATAGTGGCAACAATAAATCCTGCCAACACAGCCTTGCGGCGTCTGAATAATGTGTGACCCAACTTCTCAAACATGACTTCTATTCCCTCTATTAGTTGATTAGTATTTAGATATGAGCGATCCGAATATTTTGCCAAAAATTACGCAAGATGAAATTGATCCTCGCGAAGATGATGATTCAAAACGCGATGCGGAAATTGAAGGAGATCGCCCACCCCATCACGGCTAATCACTTTTTGGAGCCGGAAGTGGAGCTGGTGCCGCTGGAGTTGTTGCAGGTTTCGTAGTTCTTGAATCAGTTTTGTAAAACCCAGAACCCTTGAAAACTACGCCAACATTCGAATAAACCTTCTGCACCTCGCCTTTGCACTCTGGACATTGGGTGAGAGCATCTTCGCTAAATGATTGAAATGCCTCAAATTGGTGGCCACATTTAGTGCAGGCATATTCGTAGGTAGGCATGGTGAGTATTGTAAAGAAGTGAGAGAATTACATCTAATCGAGAAGGAATTAGAGGGGTAAAAATGAAGACCGGGCGAGTTATTCGCAGCACAATCACAGGAGCGCTAGTTTTTCTGTCTATCTTCGCAACCTCAATCTTCACAACCCCAGCCTTCGCAAATAACATCACTGCTTCGGTTCCACAAGCTGGTTCAGTTCTCACAACTGCACCTAATTCGATTGCGATATCGACAGCTTCACCACTTTCAGAACAAGGAAGTTTAATAGTTGTTAATGATCCAAATGGTGTTGCGGTTGATGATGGATCTATAACAATCGATGGAAATAGTGCTGAAGTTGGTTTAGGAGAGTTAAAAACCACTGGTGTTTACACCGTTAATTACACACTTCTTTCAGATACCGATGACCCACTCACTGGTTCGTATACATTTTTATTTAATGCACCTTCAAGTTTAGGAAGCCCATCGCCAGCGCCAACCCAATCATCTGTTGAAGCGACTACCGAGAATATGAATCTGAATAATGGTTCAAATGCCTTCGTTTACACACTGCTGGTAATTGCCGCCTTTGTTTTCATATTTTTGGTCTGGTATGCAAAGCAAACATTTGGTGGAAGTAAGCGATCATCAAAAACTAAGCGCAAGTAACTGAATTTAAGTAATGCATTTTTTCACTGACACGCTACAGATTCTTTCAGCGACGACGCTAATTGGCTTGCTACTTGCCATGGCCTTCTTTATTCGAGAAGAGCGCTCAAAGTTTTTACCCGAGGCGATTCGGATTCGTAATCTTGCAATTATTCCAGCAGCAGTCTGGCTAATCTCAAGCATCGGAGTTCTCTTCGTTCAATTAGCAGATTTATTAGCAATTCCAATTTTAGAGTCATTTGATTTAGTTGTTGCAAGATCTTTTCTTACTCAAACTGCACTTGGTAAGAGCTTTGCAATAAACATTGCAGCTGCAGCAATTGTGCTGATTCTAATCCCAAGAATCTCTCGGACTACAGGTTCAATATTTCTTTTAGGAATAACTTTTATCGGAGTTCTTGCTCCGGTTTTTCAAAGCCATTCAAGCAGCTCTGGAAATCACGGATTAGCAATTGGTTCGCTTTTAATTCACGTTATAGGAATTTCGCTATGGGTAGGCGGAATCATCGCCCTAATTTTGATCAATAAATCAGAGCGGATAATCGCAATTCCACGTTTTAGCACTCTGGCGCTCTGGTCGGCAATCGCAGTATTTTCAAGCGGTGCTTTAAATGCTTGGACTCGATTAAATTTCCGTGACGCTTGGAACTCTCAATATGGAAATTTAGTCATTTACAAAATTGTCTTGGGCGCTATTTTAATTTTTATAGGCGCAATCCACCGAAAATATATTATTAAAAAGCTTGAGGGATCTAAGCAAATTTTTCAGCTCTTAATCGTGGAAGTTTTCATAATGATTGCCGCAATTAGCGTTGGTTCGTGGCTCTCTTCAAGTGCACCACCGGTTCCTGAAAATCCAAGAGATGTAGGCATTGCAGAAATAGTCGCAGGAAGTCCGATGCTTCCAGCTCCTAATTTCAGCAATCTTCTCTGGACCTATGTTCCGGATGCAGCGATTATGGGGCTCCTGATTTTTATTACTGCGCTTTATATAAGAGGAGTAGTAATCCTGGCGAAGCGTGGCGATAAGTGGCCGATCGGTCGAACTATCGCATTTGCATTTGCAGTTGCTGCTACAGATTTTGCAACAAGTGGTGGACTCGGTGCTTATGCACGTTTCTCATTTTCTTATCACATGGTCGCTCACATGATTCTTGGAATGGTCGCACCGATTGGATTTGTTCTAAGCGCACCAATAACACTCGCACTTCGGACCTTACCGATAGGCCGAACTCTAGATGAGCGCGGAATTCGTGGAATTTTGATCGCCCTTCTGCATTCAAAGTATTTTCAAGTTATTTCAAATCCAATTGTCGCGCTAGCAATCTTTGACGGCTCGCTCTTTGCGCTTTATATGACACCGTTATTCGGAGATTTAATGCAGAGCCACTTTGGACATCTATTTATGAGCCTTCACTTCTTGCTTGCCGGCACGCTCTTCTTCCATGTAATTGTGGGAATTGATCCGTCACCAAAGCGGGTTCCGTACATCGTTCGAATAATCATTTTATTTGCTGCGATGAGTATTCATGCCTTTTTCTCGATTGCACTTATGTCAACAACAACGCTCTTAGATGGTGGCTACTTTGCAAGTCTGGATCGGCCTTGGTCGACTGATTTATTGGCAGATCAGAAAGCAGGAGGCGCGGTTGGTTGGGCTATGGGAGAAATCCCAATCTTGATTGCACTAGTTGCAACATTTATTCAGTGGACAAGGGATGACAAGAAAGAAACTAGACGCATTGACCGAGCCGAAGATCGAGCAGCGGCCATGGGCGAAGATGATGAATTGGCAAAATACAATAAATATCTCGCTGGACTGCGACGACTAGACGAAACGAAAGAAAGTTGAGTTAATTAAGCCATGGAAGGGTTAATTGGCGAGGAATATGAAGCACTGCGAGAAAGCGTGCGCGCACTTGCAACAAAGAAAATTGCACCCTTTGCAAAAGCCGTTGATGAAGAGTCACGATTTCCACAAGAAGCATTTGAAGCTCTGCAATCAGCGGATCTTGCAGCGGCACATGTTGATTCTAAATATGGTGGCCAGGGAGCCGATGCACTCGCAACTGTAATTATTATTGAAGAAGTTGCTCGCGTTTGTGGATCTTCATCGCTAATCCCAGCGGTAAATAAATTAGGTTCACTTCCACTTATCTTGGCTGGCAGTAGCGAACTTAAAGAGAAGTATTTAACTCAGCTTGCAGCAGGAAAAGGTTTCTCTTACTGCCTATCTGAATCTGAAGCCGGATCTGATGCAGCAGCAATGAAAACTAAGGCCGTTAAAAGTGGAAGTGATTGGATTATCAGCGGAAGTAAAAAATGGATTTCAAATGCTGGCTTCTCTGATTTCTATACCGTGCTCGCGCAAACTGATCCAGCTCTCGGAGCAAAAGGAATCACGGCATTCGTGATTGAAAAGAGTGACGACGGAGTTTCATTTGGGGCTCATGAAAAGAAGATGGGTTTTCGCGGTTCACCAACGCGTGAGGTCTATTTCGATAACGTGAAAATTTCAGATGATCGACGACTCGGTGAAGTAGGTTCTGGCTTTGGACTAGCGATGAAGACTCTCGACCATACCCGAATCACAATTGCAGCCCAGGCACTTGGAATCGCACAAGGCGCATTTGAAGTGGCCACTAAGTATTCACACGAACGTAAACAATTTGGTAAAGAAATTTTTGATTTCCAAGGCGTGCAATTTATGTTGGCAGATATGGCGATGAATATTGCGGCAGCTAGAACACTGACATATTCTGCTGCTGTAAAAAGTGAGCGCGGTGAGAAAGATTTAACCTTCTTCTCAGCTGCAGCAAAGTGTTTTGCAACTGATATAGCAATGAAAGTTACGACAGATGCAGTTCAAGTTTTGGGTGGATATGGCTATGTTTCAGATTACCCAGTAGAGCGCATGATGCGCGATGCCAAACTAACTCAGATTTATGAAGGAACCAATCAAGTGCAGCGAGTTGTAATGGCCCGCCATCTTGGCGAACTTAATTAGAGAATCGCACTATTAGATCTGGTGTTGCAACCGCATTTAACTTTATATCGTGCGCCTCGACTGGAAATGGTTCAACTGTTAGTTCTCCGGAATAGATAAGTCCGATTCGCCAGGCTGAGATATTTGCAAGAGCCCGGTCATAAGAACCCCCACCTTGGCCCAATCGATGGCCTTCGCGAGTTGCATGAAGTGTAGGAACAATGACAATATCTAAATCATCGCCGGAAATAACTTCGCCAATCGGCTCGAGAATCTTTCCAACTTTCTTTAACTTCGACTCATCACCGCCCCAGACAACCCATTCCAGGTTCTTATCCTTGAGAACTCTTGGCAGCACTAGCTTCTTTCGGCTTCTAAGTAATTCCATATTTAAATCTTTGGTTGCTGGCTCATCACCAAATGAGATGTAACTCGCAATTGTCTTCGCGCTCTGAAATTCTTCAGATTTAATAATGTGGGTCCAGGATTCAGTTAAATCCCGGAGAGATCTTTCGGAACGAAATCGCTTTCGAAGTTCCTGTTTTTTAGAATTCGCTATATCCACGGAAATACTCTATTTAAGAAGTAAGGTTTAGTCATGGAACAACAGCCGAGCGTCGAAGAGCTCTTAGCCAATCTTTTAGATATTGCAGCGCCACTAGCACCATTTGATATGCCGCTACTAGATGCTCATGGTGCAACCCTTGCGAAAGATATATTTGCAGGCGAACGTTTGGTATTGCATGGTGGGACCAGAATTAGATCAACTCAGATTGGATTAGCAGCATCTATCGGTTTAGATAGATTGCCAACCCTTCCACATCCAAGAGTTGTAGTTATTTCTGCCGGTGATGATTTAGTTGAGCCAGGACAAGCCCTTGAAGATTCAGATGATGAGTTTGAAACTAACTCTTGGATGCTAACCTCTGCAGTTCGGGAAGCTGGAGCGAATGGTTTTCGGGTTCATACAATTCCAGAGAATCATGAACAATTAAGAGAGGTAATCGAAGATCAATTAGTGCGTGCAGATTTAATCGTAATAAGCGGAGAGCGCCACGATGAATCCTTTGAATTAATCACAGCGGTATTAAAGGAACTTGGTGAGATAACAACCGTCCGTCCCAAGATGAGCGAGAGCGGGCTTCACAACTTTGGCTTAATTGGTCCTGATAAAATTCCTGTCATAACTCTGCCCGGTGATCCAGTAGTTGCAGGAATTGCAGTCGAAATTTTCGTTCGTCCAATGATTCGGAAAATGGCCGGGGCGCCAAATATTTTCCGCAATCAACTTAAGGCGAAGTTAAAGAGTTCGATTGACGTGACTCCAGGTGAGAGCGGTTACATCAGGGCGCTACTTACATCTGAAAATGGCGTAGTGGCAGTTCCTTTGGATGTTCAAGGCGATCTGGTTTCGCTCTCCGATGCAAATGCTTTCATAATTGTTCCGGAAGATTCCCAGAGCCTGCAAGCAGGCGATGTTGTAGATGTAATGGTTCTTGATCGGAGTTCAAACTAAGTTGGCCACAAATTCAACCTGGCCCATAAAACTTTACGAGAACGAATTAATTTTGCGTCCACTCCGCTTTAAAGATAAGCGAGCTTGGGATTTATCAAGGGCAAAAAATCGGGAATGGTTGACGCCCTGGGAGGCGACCAGGCCAGAAATAGATTCGCACTTGGGCTTGCCGACTTACTTTGGAATGGTTCAGTCCTATCGCCAAGATGGTCTGGCCCTTAGATCAATCTCACTTGGAATTTGGTTAAAGGAAAATGGGGGCGAGGTTTTTATCGGCCAAATAACTTTGGGCGGAATCGTTTTTGGGGCTATGCGTGGTGGCCATATCGGTTATTGGATTGACCAGAGTTATGCGAATAAGGGATATACATCTCGGGCAGTTTCATTGCTGACCGAATTTGGCTTAGAAATATTAGCTCTGCATCGGATTGAAATAAATTTAAGGCCAGAAAATGATGCTTCTAAGCGGGTAGCTGAAAAATGTGGCTATATTTTTGAAGGAATACGGCCTAGATATTTACATATTGCAGGTGCTTGGCGCGATCATTTAACTTATGTAAAAGAGAATCCAAAAATTAAGTAAGACCTTTTAATATAGACATACCGCCTAAATCCCCGAGATTTACCCCGCCTAGAATTATCGTTCTACTCCATGGCCTCCGGTTTTATCTACCTAATCATCCTTGGGATGTGGGCGGCCTATTTTTTACCAAAATGGATGGTCAGCCACGATTTAGCTTCAGGAAAATCTGCCGAGAGATACAAGAGCGCAATGCGCGTAGTTGGTGAAACTGGTTCGACGCTAATCGCGAATGAGAGCGATAATCTTAAAAAACAGAACCAAATAGCAAATCGTAGAATTATTTTTGGATTACTAACATTTGCACTTGTCGTAATTGGTGCGCTCTGTGTAGTAGGAGTTTTTGCAGCTTCAGTATTTTTAATTCCAACAACTGCATTGGCGATTTACACAATTCATGTGCGGCGCCAAGTTGTAGCGGCGCAACTTAAAGCTCGCAGAGTAAAAGCATTTGAAAAAATCTCGTCTGCAGCAGTTATCACTGAACCAATTGAGAGAGTAACTTTTTCTTCCAAAGTTGATTTTGTTTCTGAAAATAGAGACCACTGGATTCCACTAATCGAACGTATCGATACCGCAGGTGTGGTTGTAATTCCTAAAGATGGGACCGCTTGGCAACCGACAAGTGTTCCAAGACCAACCTATGCGATGGCACCTAAAGCGATACCTTCTAATCGGGTAATTGATTTAACAATTCCAGGCGCTTGGATTGCTTCACAGCAGGCAAGTTCGGAATCCGAATTACTTCCTTCGCGTGATGAACTATTTGATCAAGAGCTTGCCGAAAATGCGGCTAACGAGAAATATGGCGCAGTAAACGAATAGTTAAGTTAGATCCAAGACGGGAACCACATTCGGTCAGACCAGGAATTATAAGTAATCGGCAGACCTAAGAATATTGGTAGAAAATAAAGGAAATTCACCAGAACAATTACAGTGGAAATAACTGCAATTCTTCTCTGGTTCTTAAGCACTTTACTGAGCAAATACACCAAGGTGAGCAGCAGAAAAGACTCGAATGCAATTGCGTAGAAGCTGAACATGGTCCGTTCTTGAATCGCAATCCAAGGTAGATAACTTGCACCAATTACAACTAATAAAATCTCGGCTTGCCAGTCGCGCTTACTTACCCAATAGCCAATTGTTACTAGCAGAGCGAGTGTTGCTGCCCACCAAAGAATTGGTGTGCCGAGTGCCAAGATTTCCTGCGAACAACTTGCGCCACCACAGCTCTTTGGAGTTTCATAGAAGAAAGAGGTAGGTCTTCCCTGAATTAACCAGCTCCAAGGATTGGCCGAGTATGGATGCGCATCGGTTAACTTGGTATGGAAGTTTAGAATTTCAGAGTGATAATGCCAGAGTGAGAAAAGTGGATTTGAAGAGTAATTACGATCCCAACCAGTATTTGTTATAAACCAACTAAACCACGAAGCTATGTAGATGAATACGGGAAAGATTCCGAACTGTAAAAATCTAAAGAGCAAGTTTCTGCGAATCAGCTCTCGGATTGGGAATTGTGATCCGAGATAACGATTTTTCCGAATATCTAAAATCAGAACGTAGAATGCAAGTGCAATTAGAACATAGAGTCCACTCCACTTTACAGAGCAAGCCAGACCGAGAGTGAGAGCGCTTATCCAGTATTTACTATGCAGAAATGCAAGGACAGCAATCTGAATAAAGAAAAGTAAGAAGATATCTAAAAGCGCAATTCTAGAGTGGACTAAATGCAATCCATCTAAGGAGATTAGGGAGGCCGCAAAAACACTAAGTAGCTTGTTATTGAATAGTTTCTTTGCGGTGAAATACATCAAGATGATTGAAATAGATCCCACAATCGCAGCTGCAAAGCGCCAACCAAATTCATTATTCCCAAAGAGTTTTATTCCACTTGCAATTAGCCATTTTCCAGTAGGCGGATGCACGATAAATTGGGCAAGGCCGCTCTCCGAATCAATCTCAACACCCTTTTGTAAGAGCGATTCGGCATTTGTCGCGTAGTAAATCTCATCAAAGATTTTGCCCTTGGGGCTATCAAGATTCCACAATCGAAGGGCTAGTCCAAAGAGCCCAAAGCTCAACGCGTAAACCCAGTCCCGAGATATCCGCAACGTGGTTGTCATAACAGAAGCCTAAAGCCTGCGAGAATTGCCCAATGCTAATTCTTGCTGCGATTCCGTTAGGCAATCCTGCTGATGCCTCGACGAACCTGCGCGAAGCGATTGTTAGCGCTAAATTCATTGCTGCCGAAGATTCTAGGAAATTTTCTAGACTCTGTTCAGATTTGGGAATCACTTATTCGGCAAAAATAATTTCTTTCTTCGAGGGCAATGAAATCGAACGCCTAGACGAGCTTGTTGCAATCTTAGAAAGTGGTTCAGATTTACTTGTTGTAACCGATGCCGGAATGCCAGGGATCAGTGATCCTGGTTATCGCTTAGCTCGCGCCGCGGTAGAAAAGAACATCAAGATAAAAGTTTTACCTGGTCCAAGCGCAGTTACTACTGCACTTCTTTTATCGGGCCTACCAAGTGATCGATTCTGCTTTGAAGGTTTTGCACCACGAACTAGCGGTGCTCGAAAAACCTGGTTTGAAAATCTGTCAAATGAAACACGCACAATAATTCTCTTTGAAGCACCCCATAGATTGTTAGAGAGTTTAGCCGACGCAGTTTCGGTCTTTGGCCCAAATCGACTTGGCGCAATCTGTCGTGAGATGACAAAGACTTACGAAGAGGTTATCCGTGGTGATTTAGAAACCCTTCATAACTGGGCAGCCTCAAGTGAAATCTTGGGCGAAATAACTTTAGTTATCGCAGGCTTTGATCCGGATTCTCGCCAATTTACTGAAGCAGATTTGATTGCAGAAGTATTGAAGCAAGAGGCCGCCGGAATCTCACGCAAAGAGGCCATCGCAGAGGCAGCAAGAATTACCGGAAGAGGTAAGCGAGAAGTCTTCGATGCAATGGTTACGCATAAAGCTCAAGATAGGGTTACCCCATGAGCGCGGAAAAATCCTTCTACTTAACGACGCCTATTTATTATGTAAATGATGCACCTCATATTGGGCATGCATACACAACGGTCGCTGGAGATGTCTTAACTAGATGGCATCGCCAACGCGGCGAAAGTGTCTGGTTCTTAACTGGCACCGATGAGCATGGCGAGAAAGTAATGAATACCGCCGCAGCAAATAACGTTAAACCACAAGATTGGTGCGATCGTTTAGTTGAAGAAGCTTGGAAGCCAAACTGGAGCGCACTAAATATCGCAAACGATGATTTCATTCGCACAACTGAAGTTCGCCACGAAGAACGTGTTCAAAGATTCATGACACTTCTAAAAAATAATGGCTATATCTACGCTGGGAAATTTGAAGGCCCATATTGCATTGGTTGCGAAGAATTCAAATTACCTGGTGATTTAGATGATGGAAAGTGCAAGATCCATGGCAAGCCAGTAGAAATGCTCTCTGAAGATAACTGGTTCTTTAAGCTTTCAGCCTTTGTTCCACAACTACTTGAGCATTACAAAAATAGCCCTGAAGCTTGCGAGCCAGCAAGTGCGCGCAACGAGGTAATTGCATTTCTTGAAAGTGGCGTTCGCGATTTATCAATCTCTAGATCCACATTTGATTGGGGCATTCCGGTTCCTTGGGATACCGATCAAGTTATTTATGTCTGGTTTGATGCGCTTCTAAATTATGCGACAGCCGTTGGACTTGGCGATGATCCAAATTCTGACGGTGGCAAAAAATTTGCAAAGACTTGGCCGGCAGATGTGCACTTGGTCGGCAAAGATATTCTCCGTTTCCACGCAGTTATCTGGCCTGCGATGTTGATGGCTGCAAATGTTGCGATCCCTAAGAAAGTTTTTGCCCACGGCTGGTTATTGGTCGGTGGCGAGAAGATGAGTAAATCAAAGTTAACCGGAATTGCACCAAGCGATATCACCGATCACTTTGGTGTTGATGCCTTTAGATATTACTTCTTACGTGCAATTCCATTTGGCACTGATGGCTCTTTCTCTTGGGAAGATATGTCAGCCCGATACACCAGCGAACTCGCAAATGATTTCGGCAATCTGGCATCACGTTTAATTGCAATGATTGAAAAGTACTGCGATGGCACAATTCCTGCCGTTGCAAAAGATGCAGAATTAGCAACGATGCTTGAAACAACTGTTGCTGCTGCAGATAAGGCGATGGTCGCTCTGGATTTCCAAGGTGGGATCAACGCCATCATGGAATTCTGCAAGCGAGTAAATGGATATGTAACTATCAAAGAACCTTGGGCTATTGCGAAAGATGAGAGCCGTACTGCAGAACTAAACGAAGTTTTATATAACACCGCAGATGCAATACGCGCACTTGCAGTTTTGTTGCATCCAGTTATGCCAGCCACAACCCAAACGCTCTGGGAATCTATCGGAGCGCAAGCAACACTTGGCAATATTGGCGACCAGAAGATTTCTGAAGTTTCAAAATGGGGAGTTCTACCGCAGGGCTGCAAAGTTACAAAGGGCGCAGTCTTATTCCCAAGATTGGAATAACGAGTGGCAGATCGACACAATCGCGATCTTGATCGCCAACCGGCTCCGCTTCCAGAACCGCTAAATGTTAATTGCGTTGATGCACATGCTCATATTGAAATCATCACAAATGGCGAACCCGATGCACCTGAAGTCGGCAAAGTTTTAGCAGATGCAAAGAGCGTCGGCATTGATCGCATCGTTCAAGTTGGTTATTCAGCCGAACAATCCGAGTGGGGCGTAAAAATGGCCGAACATTGGCCAAATGTTTTAGCAGCAGTTGCTCTGCATCCAAACGAAGCGCCAGTAGTTGAAGATTTAGAGGCTGATCTCTTGAAGATTGAGAAGCTATCAACTCATCCACGTGTGCGAGCAATCGGTGAGACTGGCTTAGATTTTTTCCGAACCGAATCAGCGCTGCAAGAGCGACAGAAGTATTCCTTTCGGCGCCATATTGAATTAGCGAAAAAAGTAAATAAAGCTCTGGTAATTCATGATCGAGATGCCCACCGCGCAGTTCTTGATCTGTTGATTGAAGAGGGCGCTCCCGAAAAAACTATTTTCCACTGCTATTCCGGAGATGCCGAGATGGCCCGAGAATGCATTGAAAATGGTTACATCCTCTCCTTTGCCGGAACCCTTACCTTTAAAAATGCACCTGCACTTCGCGAAGCGGTGAAACTTGTGCCAATCGATCAGCTTCTAGTTGAAACCGATTCACCATTCTTGGCCCCGATGCCACATCGAGGAGCGCTTAATACTCCGGCACAAATCCCAACGATTTTACGTTTCATGGCCGAAGAGCGCGGCGAAGATGTAGATGAATTAGCTAATGCAATTTCAAATAATTGTGAACGTCTATTTGGGCCATTTGCTTAAATGAGTAACTTACTTGGCGCAGCCGAAATTCGTGAGATTGCTGAACGTATCGGGGTTCGGCCAACAAAAAAACTTGGTCAAAACTTTGTGGTCGATGCAAATACCTGCCGCAAGATAGTTAAGGGCGCTGATGTCAGACCAACGGATATAGCGCTAGAAATTGGACCAGGCTTAGGTTCGCTCACGCTTGCAATGATGGAATCTGCGAAAGAAGTAATTGCAATTGAAATCGATGATCGCCTAGCAGCCGAACTTCCAGTAACAGCTGCGCGCCATGGTTTTGATACCAGCAAATTAACAATTATCAATGAAGATGCAATGAACATTTCAACTCTTCCAACCGATCCAACAGTTCTAGTTGCAAATCTTCCATATAATGTTTCAGTTCCAGTGCTACTCCGCTTCCTTGAACTATTTCCTACCCTTAGATCTGGTGTCGTAATGGTTCAGAGCGAAGTCGCTGATCGCTTGGTTGCTAAACCAAATAGCAAAACTTATGGAAGTCCCTCAGTGAAGGCGACTTGGTGGGCAGATTTAACATCTGCAGGAACCGTAAGTCGTTCAATTTTCTGGCCTGTGCCAAATGTTGATTCTTCGCTGGTCCGATTCGTCCGCCATCAAAGTGCTGGAGATGAAGCACTACGTAAGGTGGTCTTCAAGATTATTGATACCGCATTTGCCCAACGCCGAAAGATGATGCGGGCTGCACTTAGCGATATGTGCGGTGGCAGTGCGGCTGCAAGTTCGATTATTGAAGCAAGTGGCATAGACCCAACAATTCGCGGTGAGGCCCTAGAACTAGCGGATTTTATAAAGATTGCGATTACGCTTTCTAAATGATTACCCGTGGCGTAGTTGTCCGAGTTCCGGCCAAGATAAATTTGCAACTAGCGGTCGGCCCCTTAGGCGCAGATGGTTTTCATGAAGTCACGACCGTCTTTCAAGCAATCTCCCTCTTTGATGATGTAACACTTAAACATGCACCCGAAAGCTCTGGAATTTCACTAATACTTTCTGGAGCTACTTCAAGTGGAGTTCCGGTAGATGATGAGAATTTAGCAATGCGCGCTGCAAAATTAATGGCAGAAAAATATGATCTCTCAACTGATCTAGCGATTCACTTAAAGAAAGAGATTCCAGTTGCTGGCGGAATGGCTGGCGGCAGCGCTGATGCTGCAGGAGTCATAGTCGCGATGGATGCGCTCTTTGATATTGGATTATCGAGAGATGAAATGGAGACAATCGCGGCGCAACTTGGAAGTGATGTTCCTTTTGGAATTTCCGGTGGGATTGCAATTGGTCGCGGTCGCGGCGATCAACTGACCCCGGCGCTAAGTCGCGGAAATTATCACTGGGTATTAGCGCTTTCAGGTCAAGGACTTTCAACACCAGCTGTTTATCAAGAGTGTGATCGATTGCGTGAAGGTTTAGATATTGCAAGTCCTCAAGTTAGTGATTCGATGATGCAGGCACTTCGTGCAGGTGATCCAGTTGCGTTAGGTGCAGCGCTTTCAAATGATTTACAAGCTGCTGCATGTTCATTGCGCCCAGCGCTTCGATTGGTTTTGGATGTTGGTCGTGATTACGGAGCATTGGGAAGCATCGTTTCTGGATCTGGTCCGACAGTAGCATTTTTGGTTGAGGATGAAGAGAAATCAATGGATTTAACAGTTGCGCTAAGTTCTAGTGGAGTTGTGGCTGGAGTGGTGCGGGCGAATGGGCCGGTGCATGGGGCGCGGGTTATAGAAACGGTTTAGTTAGCTAGAAACCGTATAAAACGCTTTGAAGTTTGGTGGTATCGATAGTTATAGGGAAGAATTCAGGTTCCGCCATTGTGTAGTGGCTAGCACATGGGCCTTTGAAGCCCAGGGTCCAGGATCGATACCTGGTGGCGGAGCCACCTTAATCCTTAAAGTTAGGGAAGCGGAAGGAGTTGGACTTGAACAAGTCAGTCGACTCTTCTGCCAAATTAGATTCAGCAATTGTTTTAGCAGCTGGCGAGGGAACTCGCATGAAATCTCAAACTCCAAAGGTCCTACATTTTATTGCTGGCAGAACAATTATCGATCATGTCTTATCTCAAGTAAGTAAATTAAATCCGGCGCAGTTGCGGGTTGTAGTTGGCGCTGGCCGTGAAGCGGTAGAGCCACATGTAAAGCAGATAGCTCCAAATTCAATTTCGGTATTTCAAGCAGAGCGAAACGGCACCGGCCACGCAGTTCAGTTGGCGCTCGCAGATTTGAAAGCAAGTGGCACTGTTTTGATTTGTGCTGGCGATACCCCACTTCTTCGCAGCGAAACTCTGGCAGAATTTATTGCGGCACACAATGAAGCAAAGAACGTAGTTTCAGTTCTGACCGCAGAGTTCCCAGACCCAACCGGGTATGGCCGAATCTTGCGGAATGAAGCGGGCAAAATTGTTGCCATCGTTGAAGAGCGCGATGCTTCGGAAGAAATAAAATTGATTGATGAGATAAATACTGGGGTCTACCTATTTGATATCGACGCACTACGTGCAAGTGTTGCGAAGTTAAAGAGCAATAATTCTCAGGGCGAGCTCTACTTAACAGATGTAATTGCAGATATCAAAGCAGCCGGCGGCAAAGCTGCTGCAATTCTTTCAAATGATTACAGCGAAACTTTAGGCATAAATGATCGTTCACAACTTGCAGATTGCGCCGCGATTATGCGCGATCGAATCAATTACCAGCATATGTTAAATGGGGTAGAGATTGTTGATCCAACAACAACCTGGATCGATTCAAATGTAACAATTGAAGCCGATGCAACTATATTTCCAGAGAGTTGGCTTGCAGGGACAACAACTGTCGGTGCTAAAGCAATCATCGGACCGCGCACAACTTTGATGAATGTAAAAGTTTCAGCCGGCGCATCAGTCATTGAATCTAATTGTGTTGATTGCGAAATCGGGACCGGTGCCAAGGTTGGTCCATATTCATATTTACGCGCTGATACATCTCTTGCGGCTGGGGCGAAGGTTGGTGCATATGTTGAGGTTAAGAATTCAAGTATTGGCGAGGGCACAAAGGTGCCGCACCTTTCCTATGTAGGGGATGCAGAAATTGGCTCGGGCACAAATATTGGCGCGGCTACAGTCTTCGTGAATTATGACGGTGTTGAAAAACATAAGACAAAAGTTGGCAATGAAGTTCGAATCGGAAGCGACACCATGTTGGTTGCACCGGTTCGCATTGGAGATGGCGCATACACTGCGGCTGGATCGGTTATCACTGATGATGTTCCTGCCGGAGCCATGGGTGTTGCAAGATCTAAACAACGTAATATTCTGGGCTGGGTGCTTCGCAAGAGATCCGGAACAAAATCCGCGCAGGCAGCAAAAGCTGCAGGTGCTACTGAAACCTCGGAACAAGGGAGCTAAGACATGAGCGAACTTCGCCTCACTTCGGAGAAACGACTAAGAATTTTTACTGGTCGTGGATATCCAGAGTTAGCTGAAGGTGTCGCCGCTGAACTTGGTATACCAATCACACCAACATCTGCATATGATTTTGCAAACGGTGAAATATTTGTTCGCTTCGAAGAGAGTGTTCGTGGAAGCGATGCCTTCGTAATTCAATCGCACTGTGCTCCGGTAAATAAGCAGATCATGGAACAACTAATTATGGTCGACGCTCTTAAGCGCGCATCTGCAAAACGAATCACAGTTGTTGCGCCGTTCTATGGTTATGCCCGTCAAGATAAGAAGCACCGTGGTCGCGAGCCAATTTCCGCAAGACTGATGGCAGATTTATTTAAGACTGCTGGCGCAGATCGTTTGATGGTTGTAGATCTTCACACCTCACAAATTCAAGGATTCTTTGATGGCCCAGTAGATCACCTCTTTGCACTTCCACTGCTAACAAATTATGTTGGAAGCAAAGTTGATCGCAGCAAGTTAACAATCGTTTCACCTGACTCTGGTCGAGTTCGCGTCGCCGAGCGCTGGTCAGATCTTCTCGGTGGTTGTCCAATCGCTTTTATTCACAAGATGCGTGATCCCCGGATTCCAAATGAATCTTCTACCGGCAAAGTTGTTGGTGATGTTAAGGGTCAGACCTGCGTAGTTATCGATGACATGATCGATACCGCCGGAACAATTACCAAGGCGGTTGATGCACTTTATGCCGAGGGCGCCAAGGATGTAATCATCGCTGCAACGCACGCAGTGTTTTCCGGACCAGCAGTCGAACGTCTCAAGGCATCGAATGTCAGTGAAGTTGTCGTAACCGATACCTTGCCGATACCAGAAGATTCCCGCTTTGATGGCTTAACAATCTTGCCAATCGCACCACTTCTGGCCCGCGCTATCCGCGAGGTATTCGAAGATGGTTCAGTTACCAGCCTCTTCGATGGCCACTCCTAAAAATTTCGCTTTTTGAGAGAGATTAGATAACCTAGCCACTCGTTCCGGCGAGGGATTTAAAATCCGTAATCGACGGCTTGGCTCTCCTCGGACGTTGCTACATTAACGATTTGGATAGAGAGAGAAGCAAATGGCTGAAATTACTATTAACGCAACAAAGCGCACCGAATTTGGTAAAGGCGCATCACGTCGCGACCGTCGTGCCGGAAATGTTCCAGCTGTTATTTATGGTCACGGTGAAGCACCACAACACGTCGCACTTCCACTACGCGAACTTGGCGCAGCACTTAAGAGTGCAAACGTTCTGCTCGACGTTGTTGTTGATGGCAAGACCGAACTAACTCTTCCAAAGTCAGTTACAAGAAATCCACTAACCGGAGTTCTTGCACACATCGACTTAGTAATCGTTCGCCGCGGTGAGCGCGTTAAAGTTGAAGTCCCAGTTCACACAACTGGTAAGCATGACGTGGATGGAATTCTTGAACACATGCACAACACAGTTGAAGTTGAAGCAGAAGCTACTTCGATTCCACAATTCCTAGAATTGAACATGGATGGAATGATGGCTGGCGAAACTCGTTATGCATCAGATGTCGTTCTACCTGCTGGTGTAACACTTGTTTCAGAATCAAACATGCCAGTTATTCACCTTTCAGAGCGTTCAACAATTGTTGAAGAAGTTCCGGTTGCTGAAGCTGCTGCACCTGCCGATGGCGCTGCTGCACCTGCTGCTGATGCTGCAAAAGAGTAACTAGCTAAGATAAAACTCTAATATAAAAATGAATAGCGATCGCTGGTTAGTTCTCGGACTAGGTAACCCAGGAGATCAATATGCATCTACTCGTCACAACATAGGCCAGATGGTTATCGACTATCTGGCCTCTGACGTTAAGTTCTCAAATCACAAATCAAAGACCCAGATTGCAGATTTTCGCGTCGCCGGAAAATCGGTGGTCCTGGCAAAAACTCTTAGCTACATGAATGAGAGCGGTGCACCTACTAAAGCCCTTGCAGATTTTTACAAAATTGCACCCGCGAATTTAATTGTCATTCACGATGAATTAGATATTGATTTCAACACAATTAGAATCAAACTTGGTGGCGGGGACAACGGCCACAATGGTTTGAAGTCATTAACCACCAACTTTGCATCACCTGATTACTACCGACTTCGAATGGGAATCGGAAGGCCTCAGGCACCGATTGATCCAGCAGATTATGTCTTGAAACCATTTAGCCAACCAGAGAAGAAAGAGCTTGCTGATTTTATTGCCAGAGGCGCACTTGCAATTGAACGGCTAATTGAAAAAGGCTTAGATTATGCGCAACAGGAATTTAATAAGTAAATCAGCCAGTATTGCGTAGGCCAGCAGCAACACCGTTTATTGTCAGCAACAGCGCTCGTCTAATAAGCGGATCAACGTTCTGATCATTTCTCACTTTATGCAGCAGCGTAATCTGCAACAAATGTAGCGGGGCTAGATAGGCATCTCGAACTTGTAGGGTGCGGGCAAGTATCTTCTGATCTCCGAGTAAATCCTGCTTAGTAGTCAATAGCAGAATCTCAGATTTAGTTAATTCGAATTCTGCTTCGATTGTGTCTAAGAAATGATGCAGGCTTGGGTCAACCAAACTCTTCACATACTTACGAGCCATTACTAAATCTGTCTTTGCCAGCGTCATTTCAACATTGCTTATGAAAGTGCGGAAGAAGTGCCAATCTTTTAACATTTCAGCAAGAACATCTGACTTTCCACTTTCACGTGCAGCCTTTAATCCAGATCCGACACCGAACCAACCAGGAACAATCTGTCTAGATTGGGTCCAACCAAAAACCCATGGAATAGCGCGAAGTGAAGCTAATCCACTTGCCGCATCAGGCCGGCGCGAAGGCCTGGAAC
>JAURGA010000008.1 GCA_030834095.1 Candidatus Nanopelagicales bacterium
AATTAAATCACGTAGGCGTTCTAAGAAGTCTTGAGTAAAGCGACGAGGGTCGTGGCCAGATTCGATAACGCGATCAATTGCTTTAAATAAAGTTGCACCGTCTCTGGCCGCCATCGCATCGATTGCTTCTTCAAGCAATGCGCCATCGGTGTATCCAAGTAATTGAATTGCAATTTCATATGTGACGCCTGACTTGCCAGCGCCTGCAAGAAGTTGTCCAAGAACAGATAACGCATCTCGAACTGAACCACCAGAGGCCCGAACTACAAGTGGAATAACGCCTTTAGCTACTTTGATTCCTTCAGATTCGCAGACTTTTTCAAGATGGGTAGCAAGAATTCCAGGTGGAACTAAACGGAATGGATAATGGTGAGTACGAGATCTAATTGTTGAAATCAGTTTCTCTGGTTCAGTTGTTGCAAAGATAAATAGAACATGTGGTGGTGGCTCTTCTACAACTTTTAACAACGCATTTGCAGCGCCGGGTCCAAGTTGGTGGGCCTCATCAATAATGTAAATCTTGTAACGAGAACTTACTGGTGCAAAGAATGCTTTATCGCGAAGGTCGCGAGCGTCATCAACTAAACCATGTGTTGCAGCATCTAATTCAATTACATCGATTGAACCTGGGCCGTTAGCAACTAAATCTTTACATGATTGGCATTGGCCACATGGATTTGGCGTTGGGCCTTTTTGGCAATTAAGTGATCGCGCCATAATGCGAGCGCTAGAAGTTTTTCCGCAACCACGTGGGCCAGAAAATAAATATGCGTGATGAATTTTTCCGGATTCAAGTGCATTTGAAAGTGGTTCGGTTACATGTTCTTGACCGATAACTTCGCTAAAAGTTGAGGGGCGATATTTACGATACAAAGCTAGTGACATCGCGCTTCCTCTCTACTTTTCGTTTCCTAAACCTTTTCGAAACTTACAGAAATATTGGGACCCTTCGCACACCCGCCAGAGCGGACTTACCCTTGCTGCCTTCCAGCCCTGGGGGAGTTCAGTACGGTAACGCCGCACGAAGGATCTGCGGGCAATCATAGTAATTAGAGCCGATAGGCTCATCTCCTCGGGAGGATTCGCATAGCGGCCGAGTGCGCACGCTTGGAAAGCGTGTATAGGGCAACCTATCGAGGGTTCAAATCCCTCATCCTCCGCCAGCTTTCGTATTAATTAGCCTGGAACCACTGCCTAATAACTTTTCACACAACTTCGGACATCCGCCAGCTTTGTTGGGCTTTAAATCTCTACGCCGATGTATTTGGTTTCTAAGAATTCGTAGATTCCGGCGAAGCCACCTTCGCGTCCAAGGCCGCTCTGCTTCACGCCGCCGAATGGCGCAGCTGGATCCGAAATAACTCCGCGATTAATTGCAACCATTCCTGATTCGATTGCTTCGGCCGTTTTAATTGCACGCTTTAGGTCGCTGGAATAAACGTAACTAATTAAGCCGTATTCAGTTGAATTCGCTAATTCAATTGCTTCAGCATCGCCATCAAAAGTAACGATTGGTGCGACTGGGCCAAAGACTTCGTTATTAAGAATTGGGTTTGCCTTATCTACGGTTACAACTGTTGCTGGATAAAAAGCACCAGCGCCTTCAGGAGTTGTGCCACCAAGTATCAGTTTTCCGCCGGCTTTTACTGCTGCTGAAACTAGATCTGCAATCTTGTTACGTTCCTTAATTGAAACACTGGCACCAAGTTGGGCACCATCTTCTAAACCAGGAGCAAGCTTTAGTGCACCCATTGCTTTTGCAAACTTTGTTGTGAATTCTTCAGCAACGCTTTTCGCAACAATGAAACGATTTGCTGCAGTGCATGCGGCGCCACCATTGCGCATCTTTGCAAGCATTGCGCCAGCAACTGCATCATCAATATTTGCATCATCTAGAACAACAAATGGTGCATTTCCGCCAAGCTCCATTGATGTGCGAAGCACGTTATCGGCAGACTCTTTAAGAAGTGTTCGACCTACTTCGGTTGAACCTGTGAAAGATAAATTGCGGACTCGTGGATCGTGCAACATCTTTGAAATCATTGGTCCGGTTTTTGAAGGCAGAATGAAATTGACTACGCCTTTTGGAACTCCGGCGCGTTCTAGAATTTCAATAATTGCGAGCGCAGTAAGTGGGGTCTCGCTTGCTGGTTTCAAAATAACTGTGCAACCTGCGGCGAGCGCTGGCCCAATTTTTCGAGTTGCCATTGCTGCCGGGAAATTCCACGGTGTGATTAACAGTGAAACACCAATTGGTTGATGCGTTACGAGAATTCTTTTATCGCCCGAAGGTGCTTGGCGATAATCGCCGGGCGTGCGAACTGCTTCTTCGGCAAACCAGCGGAAAAATTCTGCGGCATAAGTAATTTCACCTTTGGCATCTGAGAAAACTTTTCCATTCTCCATTGAAACTATTTTTGCCAAGTGATCGGCTTCAGCAATCATCAATTCAAAAGCTTTGCGCAAGATTTCACTTCGAACCCGAGGAGCGGTTTTTGACCAAGTTTTGAAGGCGTTGTGCGCTGCGGTGACTGCGGCATCGCAATGAGCCTCGCCTGCGGTGGCAACTTCAGCGATTACACTTCCGGTGCTGGGATCGGTTACTGGCAGGGTGCCATCGCCTTTTACCCATGCGCCATCAATATAAAGGTCGGTTTTTAATTGCATGCGGCAAGCATACGCCTCGATTGCGAAGTAAAATTTATGCCAGTGAACCGCAGAATTCCCCGATAACTAGGAAGAGTGGCTGTGCCAAAGTCTTGGACTGATGACGCCCCAGAACCGATGGTTCTACACGAGCATGCACATTTAGCAGACCCGATTTCATATCGAATCAAGCGCCGGCTTCTAGGTAACCCAATCAATCGCCATTCTCTGGCTGACCAACGACTCTCTAAAAAGTCTGCCTTTGGAATTCTCTCCTCTGATTGCATCTCATCTTCTGCTTACGGCGGCGAACAAATATTAGTTGCACTTATTCCAGCTTTTGGTTTAGCAGCATTTGCAATATTTCCGCCAATGGTGGCAATCATTCTTGCCATGCTACTTATTATCACTTTTTCGTATCGAGATGTGATTGCAACTTACACAAGAACTGGCAGCGCATATGTTGTTGCAAAAGAGAACTTTGGCACCAAAGTTTCGTTAGTTGCAGCTATTGAATTAATGTTTGGTTACATCATTACGGTAGCAATTCAGGCTGCTGCTGGTGTCGCAGCAATAATTTCAGCGTTTCCGGAACTCTCTGATTTCAAAGTTCAGATAACGCTTGCTGTAGTAATTCTCTTAACATTTGTGAATTTACGTGGCGTTAAAGATGCCGGTCTAATTTTTGTTCTGCCGTCTTATTTATTTATGTTCTCTATGTTTACGGTATTTGGTTTTGGTATTTATCGGAATATAAATGGCACTCTGCCAAACTATGCGACTCGGAGTGAGGGCCTGCTGCCACTTGGCGAGTCACAAGGTTTGATTTCACTCGCTGCTGGCCTACTAATATTAAAAGCATTTGCTAATGGAAGCGCATCTCTTACCGGGTTGGAAGCGGTATCTGATTCTGTTCCACTCTTTAAAAGCCCAGAACATAAAAATGCGCGCACAACTCTTGCGCTTATGGCGCTTACTTTAGGAACGTTGATTACCGGAATTGCTTGGTTGGCTCAGAAAACAACTGCGGTTCCTTATGCTGAGGGAACTCCAACGGTTATCTCTTTAGTTGCAAAAGCAGCTCTTGGAGATAGCGCATTTGGAAATATCTTTTTCTATATTGTCCAAGCAGGCACCACATTTATTCTCTTTGCTGGGGCTAATACTTGCTATAACGCATTTCCAAACCTTGTCAGCATGGTTGCAAAAGATGGCTTCCTGCCAAAGCGTTTGACTCAACGTGGCCATCGGTTGGCCTTCTCAAATGGCATCATTTTTATTACTGGTGGCGCATCAATACTGGTGATTGTTTCCGGGGCAAGCATCACAGCGTTAGCAGCCATTTATGCCTTAGCTGTATTTGTTGGATTTTCGATTACTGGATTAGGAATGGCAAGAAAAACTATGCGGGAAAAAGTAAGTGGTAGCCGTAAGGATCTTCTCCGACTAGCTCTTCATTCCCTCTCTGGAAGCATCGCACTAATTACTGTTGTTATTCTCTCTGCAGTAAAGTTTTTTGAAGGAACTTGGATTGTTGTAATCGGAACGCCAATAGTTGCTGCACTTATGCTTAATTTTAATCGCCAATATATGCGCGAAAGAGAAGCCCTTCTTCTTACCGCTTCACATCAGAGAGCAACATCAATTGCCCGCCATGATGTAAGCGTCCTTGTTGACAATCTAGATTTAGCAACAATTGGTGCAATTAGATATGCCCGATCTTTAAATCCTAGGCACTTGAATGCAGTTCACTTTGTTATTGATGATAGATGGGCAGAAACAATTAGCGCGGGATGGGCAGAGAACGCTGCAGTAAGTGATGTTCCGCTAATCCTGATTGATTGTCCGGACCGTAGACTTCCAAATGCGGCAGTTGATTACGCAATCCGATCTACTGAAAATAATGGCGTCGAATTAACTTTGCTCTTACCTCGGCGCTCATATTCGCGCTTTTTAGGGCGAATTCTGCACGATCAGACCGCTGAAACTATTGCCGCACCAATCTCGCAATTAGAGCGAGTTGTTGCAACCATTGTTCCTTTTGACGTCGAACGTATTTTGGATGGTGGGACGCGGCGCAATGCGTTGATTGCTCCAAAAGAACCTGTGCGCGAAGTGAAAAAGATTGCTGTGGCAAAAACCCAGAGCGCTGAAACAGCACCGGTTGGTCATTACAACGAAAACATTCTGCCGATTTCAAATGCAACCTGGCGTAGGCGAGCACATGTTCGTGGCCAAGTAACCGCAATTAGAACTGCGCCTTCAGGTGGTGCGCCAAAAGTTGAGGTGGAGATTTGGGATTCAACTGGTGGCATCACATTACAATTCTTGGGGCGTCGTGGAATTGCGGGACTTGAAGTTGGGTCCACGCTTTGTGCTGAAGGTATGGTGGGTGAAGCTGAAGGATCACTTACGATTCTAAATCCATCCTATGAAATAGTTATTTAATTACTTTCTAATAAAGAGCAGGCGCGCGACTATTAATCCGATTGGTAATCCAATCAATTGAGCAATTATATAAATCCATGCCGAATTAAGAGTTAGCCCGGCAAAGGTATCGCTCCAGATTCGGGCAAAGGTAACTGCCGGATTTGCAAAGACAAATGATGAGGTTGCGTAGAATGCCGTTGTGATCCAGGCCGGAATAATAAAGGGTGCAAGATTTGTTCGCTTCTGATCTGTTAACACATGGATAATCATGATTAATCCGGCAGTTGCAAATATTTCGCTGATGAATAAGTTTGTTCCGGTGCGCTCATTTTGAGATTGAAAAATTGCTGGTTTATTGAAAATAATATTTGCAAATATTGTGCCCGAGAATCCACCAGCGAATTGGGCGGTGATGTAAGCAACAGCGCGCTTTCCATCAATTCGATTCTTGAACAGTTCTCCTAGCGTGACGACTGGATTAAAATAGGCACCGCTAATTGGGCCCAGCAGAGTGATGATTAGGTAGAGCATCGAAACAGTGGAGATTGCATTTATTGTTAATTGAACGCCCACATCTTGACTCAGATTGGTAGCCATAATCCCGGAGCCAACTACCGCTAAAAGTAGAAGCGCTGTGCCTAGGAATTCTGCAAATACTTTCTGAAGTTTCACAGGGTGCAATTTAGTGGAAAGATATGGCTCGTCTAGATTTAGCCACGTGAACAATTAGCGAACAGGTCGGGAGGGAAGCTGCAATGTCTAAATCGCCATTTGCATTTAAAGTTTTTGCGCTCTCCGATCTTGGTCTACAACGTGAGGGTAATGAGGATTCAGGATTAATCTCCTCTAAATTAGTTGCTGTTGCGGATGGCATGGGTGGACATGCTGGCGGCGAAGTTGCATCAACTATTGCGATATCTGCACTTAATTCAGAGCGCATCGATCAAGATTCATTGTTGACTGTCACAAAAGAGATTGATTTGACCATTGTTAATCGCTCGAAGTCAGAGCCAAATCTTGCCGGAATGGGAACAACTCTTACTGCGCTGCATATAAATGATGGCTCGGTCCAACTTTTGCATGTTGGAGATTCGCGGTGTTATGCATTTACTGGGGGCAAGTTAAATCAATTAAGTCAAGACCACACGGTGATGCAGGAATTAATTGACCAAGGAAGAATTACCCCGGATGAAGCGATGAACCATCCGCAACGGTCATTATTAACCCAGGCCCTAATGGGAGGTTCGGAAATTGAACCGGTTATTCAAATTTATCCGATAAAACTTGGCGACCAATTTCTTCTCTGTAGCGATGGCTTGACTGGGGTTCTATCTGACTTAGAAATTACCAAGATTATTAAGAAGTATTCGGGGCAAGAGCTTGTGGAAAATTTAGTAGCCGAAACAAAAGCGAAGGGCGCACCAGACAACGTAACCGTACTTTGGGCCGAAGTAGTTTTGGAAGAAGATGCCAGCTCTACCGCGCTGATCGGGGCGGCTAATGCTTAAGGTCTTTGGAAATCGTTACGCGATTGGCGAAATGATTGGCACTGGCGGAATGGCCGATGTTTATATTGGCGAAGACCAGAGACTTTCGCGCAAAGTTGCAGTGAAGGTATTACGAAGCGATTTAGCCCGCGATCCTTCCTTTGTTGCAAGATTCAGAAAAGAAGCCCTTGCGGCTGCAGGCTTAAATCATCCAGGAATAGTTGCGGTTTATGACTCTGGTGAAGAGGGCGCTAATTCATACATAGTTATGGAGCTTGTGAATGGGCACACGCTTCGAGAAGAGATTCAAAAATCCATCGCAATTTCAGTTGAACGCGCGCTAGAAATAATCGAAGGTGTCTTAACCGCTCTTTCATATTCGCATTCAAATGGAATTATTCATCGCGATATCAAGCCTGGAAACATAATGTTGACCGATGCTGGCGATGTGAAAGTAATGGACTTCGGAATTGCGCGTGCCATGGATGATATTGGTGCGACAATGACGAGCACTTGGAACGTTGTCGGAACTGCGCAGTATTTATCGCCTGAACAAGCGACTGGTGAAACTGCAGATTTAAGAAGTGATATTTATTCGGTTGGTTGTCTCCTATATGAATTAGTCGCTGGAAAACCACCATTTACCGGTGATACTCCTGTTGCGATTGCCTATCAACATGTCTCAGCTGATTTTCCATTACCGAGTTCAATAAATCCCGACTTGGATGAGAACATCGACAAGATCATCACTGTGGCACTGGCAAAGAATCCAGAGGATCGTTATCAAAGTGCTGAGATGATGTTGGCTGATATTCGAAGAGCAAGTCGCGGGCAGGATGTAACAACAAAAATCCGCCGAATTATTCCACGTCGTAATTTTCTAATCATGGGTGGCGCCGCCTCGGTATTTATCCTCTTAATTGCCTTTGCCCTAAATTCTTTTAATTCAATTACGCCAGCGCCTTCGCTACAAATTCCCAATGTAGTTGGGTTAACTCAAGCTGAGGCAGAAGAATTGTTAGCGGGCTATACCGTAAACATTCAGCGGGCACCGGATTCTAGAATTCCTCAAGATAGAGTTGCTTCTCAACTTCCACTTGCAGAAACTCGGGCACCAAAGGGAAGCAGTGTCACGCTAACTATTTCTGATGGCCCAGGAGACACAACCATTCCCTCAACTATTGTTGGAATGAGCCTAGAAGAGGCTAGGGGTGCTCTTTCTGCGGCTGGCTTATTGGTAGCACGAATAATTCCTGTTGACTCAACTTCTAGAACTGGAACCGTTCTAAAAATTACACCAGATGCTGGATCAATTCTCAGAGCGGGCAGTGGTGTTGAATTGGAAATCGCCAGTGGGAGTTTGAAGGTTCCTGCGTTATTAGATTTAACTGGTATTGAAGCTCAAACAATTCTTACTCAAGCAGGTTTTGCAGTTAAAGAAATTACTGCTTATGACGAGAGCAAGCCAGAGGGAGTTGTTCTGGCTCAGGCACCCGCAGCAGGAACAACGTTAATTATTGGTTCTGATGTTGCGATAACGGTTAATAAACAACCCTAAGAATTATTGATTAAGGCGCTTAAACCAACTGCGCGCTTGCGAGCGCCAACATCACCACAAATTTCTAACCAATTCGCTAAAAGTTCGTAGCCATATTGAGTTAAAACTGCTTCTGGATGGAATTGCACACCATCAATATTTTTATCACGATGTGAAATTCCCATTATCGTGCCATCGGAACACTGGGCAGTAATTTGAAGTTCTGCTGGCATTGAATCAGCTTCGATGGCCAGTGAGTGATATCTAGTAGCAATAAAATTATTTGGGATATCTTTGAAAAGTTCGGTGGCGTTATGCAAAATTTCTGATGTTCGACCATGCAAAAGTTCTGGTGCGCTAGAAATTTTTGCACCATATGCAGCGCCAATAACTTGAAGCCCTAAACAAATTCCTAGAATTGGAATTCCTTTTTTCTCGCAATACTTAACGACTCCAATACTTGCGCCGGCACTCTGTGGATTTCCTGGGCCAGGTGAGATCACTACGCCATCAAAATTCTGACAATGTTCAGGGGCAAGCTCGTCATTCCTGACTACCTGGGTCACGGCGCCGAGTTCATCTAGATATTGCACGATGTTGAAAACAAAGGAGTCGTGGTTATCGACAACCAAAATCTTCTTCGCCTCTTTGAATCCTGTGCTCCCTGTTCTCATATGGCAATTGTGGTGTAATCTCTGCCCATGCCTAAGTCACCATTGCGCAAAAAAGAGAAGGCCTATATTCCGGAGGCGGTTGCTCAAGCAAAGCCGGTTCCGACTGAGAGCCCAAAGTGGTTAGTCCCAGCGATGATTTCTGCCTTCATCGGCGGATTAATCTGGATCGTAATTTTCTACATCTCGGCAACTGCCTACCCAATCCCAAATATCGGGGCCTGGAATATGGTCGTTGGATTTGGATTCATAGCGGTAGGTTTCTCGCTCGCTACCCGCTGGCGCTAAATACCGCTTAATTACAAGCTTGTAATTCTCCACACGGTGGATAAAGGCTGTGGATAACTCTAAGCACTGCCTATGCGCATTCACAGGCTACGCTCAGGTAAATAGGGGATTCTCACTCTATGACCCTTTTGAAAGAGAAGCCACAAGTGAACCAGAACGATCAGTCCACCACTCAGAGAATCTTGGTGGTCGATGACGAGAACAGTATTAGTGAATTAATTGCAACCAGTCTTAGATTCGTAGGCTTCGATGTTCGAACTGCCGCTACCGGATCACAAGCTCTTACGATTGCTGAGGAATTTAAACCACATGCATTGATTTTGGATGTCATGTTGCCCGATCAAGATGGTTTCGAAGTCTGTCGCCAACTGCGTCAAGATGGACATAGCGTTGGAGTTCTCTTTCTAACAGCGAAAGATACCGTCGAAGATAAAATTGCTGGCTTAACAATCGGTGGTGATGATTATGTAACCAAGCCATTTAGCCTTGAAGAACTTGTTGCTCGCCTACGTGCGCTTCTACGTCGCACCGGTGCTATAACTATTGAGGGCGATGACGAGAAAGTTAGGTTTGCAGATCTCGAGCTCGATGAAGCGACCCACGAAGTTCGTCGCGCCGGCACATTGATTGAACTCTCTCCTACCGAATTCTTACTACTTCGCTACTTAATGATTAATGCTGATCGCGTAGTAAGTAAGTCACAGATCCTTGACCATGTATGGCAATACGATTTCCGTGGCGATGCTGGAATTGTTGAAACTTACATCTCCTATCTTCGCAAGAAGATAGATAACTTCGAGCCCGCTCTCATTCATACCGTTCGCGGTGTGGGATATAGGTTGCGATTACCAGCACGTAAGTAATAAAGAAGTAAACTTCCCAAATGAGATACGGGCTGTCGAACTGGTCACTTCGTAATCGCCTGATTCTGTCAACGCTAGTGCTGGCCGCTATCGCTATTGCTGCTTCAGATTTTGCTGCATCAAATTCACTACGCACCTTTCTGATAAACCAAGCTGATGCTCAGTTAAATGAAGTTGTTAAAACTTCAATGTTGCGCCTTGATCGCGCCGGAATTGATACTGCAAATTTAGATGAAGAGGGCGACGAATATGGCTTTCGTCCACTGCGCCCCTTAGAAGCAGTCCCAACTACTACTGCTGTAACGCTTCTAGATGTTTCTGGAAACATTATTGGACGAATAGGTGGCGAATTTGCTAATTCCATTGATCAAAATGAGTTTAAGAAACTAACTCCAAAAAAAGTTGATTCGCTCAAAGGTCTGCCCTTCACAATACCCGGTGCTAAAGGCGAACCAGATATTCGTGCAATTGCTAGACCACTTCCATCCGGAGAGGGCACTGTTGTAATTTCGGTGGCGCTAGATAGCGTAGATAAAACCGTTGCTGGCCTCTCTGGAATCTTTCTTTTGATTAGTTTTATCGTTCTAATTTCTATTGCAATCATCGCCAGATCTTTAATTAAGTTGACCCTCAAACCACTTAATCAGATTGAGAAGACTGCAGCTGCAATTGCAGAGGGAGATTTATCTGCGCGGCTTCCGCAGGTAAATTCAAGAACTGAAGTTGGACGTCTAACTGGATCTTTGAACACGATGCTTTCGCGAATTGAAGAGTCATTTGCTGTGCGCACAGAGTCTGAGAATAAATTGCGGCGCTTCGTCGCTGATGCAAGTCATGAACTGCGCACACCTTTAACAGCTATTCGAGGATTTGCAGAACTTCATCGTCAAGGTGCAGTAGTAGGTGAAGATAAAACCAGAGAGTTGATATCTAGAATTGAGAAAGAATCAATTCGAATGGGTGCGCTAGTGGAAGACTTATTACTTCTTGCCAGATTAGATCAATCTAGAGAATTAATTTTTGACCCGGTGGATATTAATCACCTGGTAGCCGAGGCTGTGGCTTCTGCAAAAGCAGCAGGGCCTGACCATGAAATCACTATTTCGAGCGAGAGTGATGAGATCTTTGTGTTGGGTGATTCGATGCGCATTCATCAAGCTATCGCCAACTTGCTAGCGAATGCGAGAACCCATACTCCAGCTGGAACAAAGATTGTTGTGAAAATTTTGCAGAGTGATTTAGATACCCGAATAAGTATTTCTGATAATGGTCCTGGGCTTTCCGACGCTGATCAGAAGCGAGTATTCGAGAGATTCTTTAGAGCAGATCCTTCCCGTGTTCGTGTTGGCGGCGAAGGCAGCGGGCTTGGGCTGGCAATTGTTGATGCAGTCATGAAGGCCCATGGCGGCAGTGTTGAAGTTCAATCAAAGCTAGGTGACGGTGCAACCTTCCAAATTATTTTTCCGCAGCGAGAGTTATAAAGATTCCATTGCTCTAAGAGTTGAGATTCGATCTTCGATTGGAGGATGAGTAGCAAAAAGTTTCGAAACGCTCTTCGCATCTAACGGAGATTCGATCCAAATATGTGCAACTGCATTCGATCGTTGTTTTACTACAGTGGAATCCCGGGCCAGAATTTCTAAAGCTTTTCGCAGCCCCGATGGGTTTCGAGTAAAACTCACCGCTGTTGCATCAGCAAGAGCTTCACGTTTGCGAGAAATTGCTGACTTCAACAGCAAGGCGGCAAGTGGGGCCAGAATCAAAATTAGAAGTGAGAAGACAAGTGCGATTGGATTGTTGTTGCTCTCTCGGTTTCGAGCACCGCCAAAGAACATCATTCGGGTCAATATGTCAGAGGCAATTGCGATTGCCCCGGCGGTTGTTGCTGCGACCGCGCTTACTAGCGTGTCCCGATTGGCCACATGAGACATCTCATGCGCAATAACTCCTTGAAGTTCATCGCGATCCATCACATCTAAAATTCCAGTGGTGAATGCAATCAGTGCATGTTCAGGATTTCTGCCAGTAGCGAAAGCATTTGGGGCGTCGTCATAAACTATTGCCACCTTCGGCATAGGCAGACCTGAGGCAATACAAACTTCCTGCACCAGCCCAAATAGTTTTGGATTATCTTCCTCTTGAAGCAACTTAGCGCCAGTCATCTTTAAAACTAATTTGTCGGAGCCATAAAAAGCGCCCCAGACTGAGATTAGGGAGATGCCCACAGCGATTGGAACGATTCCGGTCGTTGCACCACCAAAAAAAGTAAGGGCGGCATAAACAAGAATCCACATAAGAATTCCCATGGCAATCAGCAAACCAATGGTTTTACGCCGATTAGCGTTCTGCAGTGTTCTAAAATCCATTGATTAGAATTTTACGTTCGGCACTTCGCGATCCTGTGGATCTTCAACTTCATAGAACTCGCGCTCGGATACCTTTGCAAATCCAACAAAGAAGTTGGTTGGAACAGTCTTTATCGCAGTATTTAACTGGCGCACTGAGTCATTATAAAACTGGCGAGAGAACGCAACTTTATTTTCAGTAGTAGCTAATTCATCTTGGAGAGCTGCAAAATTTGCTGATGCTTTTAAATCTGGATAAGCCTCAGCGACTGCCAGCAATCCACGGAGCGCCTGAGTAAGAAGGCCATCTGCCGCCGCGGTATCTGCTACAGAACTTGCTGTGGTTGCCTTTGCGCGGGCAGTGACTACAGCATCAAAAGTTGATTGCTCGTGTTGCGCATATCCTTTTACAGTCTCAACTAGGTTGGGAATTAAATCTGCTCGTCGCTGTAGTTGAACTTCAATTTGTGACCAAGCTTCTTCCGCTGTGATGTTTAGCCGAATTAAGCGGTTGTATTGGATTACGAAAAAAACTACAAGAAAAGCAACTACTGCTAAGACAATAATTATTTCCATGGCTAATTAAACCGCGAATTCGCTGATTTAATTCCTTAGAATTTACTTAATTTGAGACTGATGGAAATTTAGCCAAGATTTGCTTGCAGTTGGGCCGCGTTGGCCTTGATATCTTGAACCGTAAAGCGCAGAACCATATGGGTTCTCGGCTGGTGAAGAGAGCTTGATTAAACAGAGCTGGCCAATTTTCATTCCTGGAAATAATTTGACTGGAAGATTTGCAACATTCGAAAGTTCTAGAGTGATGTGACCAGAGAAGCCCGGATCAATAAATCCTGCTGTTGAGTGGGTTAGCAAACCAAGTCGACCGAGTGAAGATTTACCTTCGAGGCGTCCGGCAATGTCATCGGGCAGAGTGATTACTTCGTAGGTGCTCGCAAGAACAAACTCGCCTGGGTGCAGAATAAATTCTGCATTCGCTTCGACCGCTACTTCGCGGGTTAAATCTGATTGTTCAATTGATGGATCAATTACTGAATATTTATGGTTCTCGAAAACTCGGAAGAATCGGTCGAGTCGGACATCCACGCTCGATGGTTGAATCATTGCGCCATCAAAAGGTTCGACCTTTACGCGGCCAGCGCTGATTTCGGCCTTGATATCGCGATCACTTAGTAGCACGGAGAGACCCTATATCCTCATTACGGCTTGATTAAGTTACTGGCGGGTAGCATTATTGTGCCATGAGCCACTACACCGCAAACCTGCGCGATATCGAATTCTGCCTCTTCGACCTCCTTAAGCGCGATGAAATTTTAGGCAAATCAATATTTAAAGATATCGACCGTGACACCTCGATGGGGATGTTGGAAGAAATCAAGCGTTTAGCCGAGAACGATCTTGCTGATTCATTTGTTGAGAGTGATCGGCTGGGTGTGCAATTCGATAAAGCGACTGGCGATATTAAATTGCCTGAAAGTTTTAAGAAGTCATATCGCACATTTATGGATAATGAATGGTGGCGTATCGATGCACCAGTTGAAATTGGTGGCACCTTAATTCCAGCTTCGGTTCGTTGGGCGATTGCTGAAATGGTTCTGGGATCAAACCCTTCAATTCATATTTATGCATCAGGTACAGCGTTTGCACATGTTGCATACGTTCTTGGAAATGATCAGCAGAAAAAAATGGCAAAGCATATGGTCGACAACGACTGGGGCGCCACAATGCAACTCACTGAACCAGATGCCGGAAGTGATGTTGGTGCTGGAAGAACTAAGGCCGTGCAACAAGCCGATGGCACTTGGCACATCACCGGAACAAAAAGATATATCACTTCTGGAGATTCAGATTTGAATCCAAATATTGTTCATTATGTTCTTGCCCGGCCAGAAGGCGCAGGTCCTGGAACAAAGGGCCTAAGTCTATTTTTAGTTCCAAAATTTATGTTTGACTTTGAAACTGGGGAACTTGGAAAGCGCAATGGTGTTTATGTAACCAGTGTTGAACACAAGATGGGGCTTAATGTTTCAGCTACTTGTGAAGTCAATCTTGGCGAGAAAGAGCCTGCGGTCGGATACTTACTTGGGGATGTTCACCAAGGTATTGCTCAGATGTTTAAAGTAATTGAATATGCCCGAATGATGGTTGGGACCAAGGCGATTGCAACGCTTAGCGCTGGATACCAACAAGCTCTGGCTTATGCCAAGGTGCGCGTGCAAGGACCAGACCTAACTAAAGCTGCTGACAAGGCAAGCCCGCGCGTAACGATTATTAACCATCCAGATGTTCGTCGTTCGCTAATGGTGCAGAAGTCTTATTCCGAAGGTATGCGCGCCCTAGTTCTATACACCGCTTCCATTCAAGATGAAATCTTGTTGGCTAAGGCTGCAAATGACACTGATCGCATGGATGACATGGAAGCGCTAAACGATTTATTGCTTCCGATTGTTAAGGGTTACGGAAGCGAAAAATCTTGGGTCTTGCTTGGAACCGAATCACTTCAGACATTTGGTGGAGCCGGCTTTACGCAGGATTGGCCACTTGAACAATATGTTCGCGATGCCAAGATTGATACTTTGTATGAAGGCACGACTGCAATTCAAGGTCTTGATTTCTTCTTTCGAAAAATTATCAAAGATGGCGGCCGGGCACTTGGATTGCTTGGAAAAGAGATTGCAGCATTTACTGCTACTGGTGGCGCACTTGCTGAAGAGAAAGCAGCGCTTGCCAAAACTCTTGAAGATTTAAATGCAATGACCGGAACTCTTGTTAGTTTTGCAATGGAATCTCAAGAGAATGTAGAGAAGATTTACAAGGCTGGTTTGAATACAACTCGCCTTTTGATGTCTGTCGGTGAAGTAATTATTGCTTGGTTGTTATTGCGCCAGGCAGAAATCGCAATAGAAAAATCAGCGAACCCAGGACGTGATGCTGATTTCTACGCCGGAAAAATCGCATCTGCGAAGTTTTTCGTCAGAACCGTTCTTCCACATATCAAAGCAGAGTTAAAGATTGTTCTTAGCGAGACTGGTGAGTTGATGGAAATTCCAGAAGGCGCGTTTTAGCCAGTTATAGCCGCTAAGATTCAACGTGCTCAAGAATCGGCGACATGAGATCTATCTTTTACTCGGCTCGCTATTCTTTGCAATAAGCAGCATCCCGGCAAAACTTGCCATGGAAGCTGGGCTTTCGGCTTGGCGCCTGACCCAGATAAGGACAATCGGGGCCTTCTTAATTCTCTTTTTATATGTTTATGCAAAGAATAAAAAATCCCTACGCTTCAAACGCAAGGAGCTTCCAATACTTGTTTCTTTTGGTGTCTTTGGTTTTGCCGCGGTAAATCTTCTTTACTTCTTGGCTATTCAGCGTCTAAATGTAGGTATTGCACTTATTATCGAATTTACTGCTCCGATCTGGATTGCGCTCTGGCTGCGATTTATTCAGAAAAAGATAGTTTCTAGGTTGATGTGGTGGGGGCTTGTAATTGGTTTAACTGGATTAGCCCTAATTGCCCAAGTTTGGCGGGGATTAACTCTTGATGGACTTGGGGTTTTTTATGCACTGATGTGTGCTTTTGCGCTAACCGTATATTTCTTGGTCGGAGAGAAACTAGTAGGTGTTAAGTCCAGCGAGGCAACAATGGCTTTGGGGCTTGGAATTTCTTCAGCTTTCTTCGCAATTATCCAACCTTGGTGGAGCTTCCCATTTGAACAATTACGGGAAGTTGTTCAACTGACTGGAAGACTTTCGGAAATATCAGTTCCGGCTTATTTGCTGGTTCTCTGGGTAATTATTTTTGGTACTGCAATCCCTTATTTTCTAGTTTTGACCGGACTTCGGGGGCTAAATGCGGCTACAACAAGTGCAATTGGAATGTCAGAGCCGGTATTTGGTGGAATTTTTGCTTGGATTTTCCTATACGAAAAACTAAACTTCACACAATCGGTTGGGGTTGTAGTTGTTCTCGTCGGTATCTATCTGGCGAATCGTGCAAGATTTAATGTGAAGGGCGCGGCTTAATGGAAAATTTTGCAGACCTGCTTGAATCAAATAAAGAGTATGCGAGTGCCTTTAAATCAATGGGCTTAAGCGGTGAAGCGATAAAAGGTTTAGCAATTGTCACATGCATGGATTCGAGAATCGACCCACTTCATATTGTTGGAATGGAAGCTGGCGATGCCAAAATATTGCGAAATGCTGGCGCCCGAGTTACCGAGGATGTCCTTCGCACATTAGTTCTTGCAACCCACTTGCTAGGCGTGAATCGAATTTTAGTTATGCCACACACAGATTGCAGAATGGCAACCGGTGAAGAACACGAAATACATGCTGCGATTTTAGAGAAATCTGGTGTCGACACTAGAGGAATCGAAATTCGTACAGTTAAAGATCAGATGAAGGCACTTGTTACTGATATTCAGAGAATTGAAAGCTATCCCTTACTTGCAAAAAATATAAAGGTTATGGGCGCTATTTATGATGTTGATACTGGAAAACTGGCTCCATTAATTTAATTATCCTTTACAAAGCTCTCAGAATTTTGAGAGTAACTTGGTGCCATATCGCTAAATCTTGCAAAGTGTAGTTGCGCACTTACAGTGATTGTTCGGGTTGGTCCATTACGGTGCTTTGCAATAATCAAATCTGCTTCACCAGATCGGTTCTGGCCGTCATACATATCGTCACGGTGGAGAAGAATTACAACGTCAGCATCTTGTTCGATAGAACCAGATTCACGCAAGTCCGAGAGCATTGGCTTCTTATCGGCACGCTGTTCTGGTGAACGGTTTAACTGTGAAATCGCGATAACTGGAACATCTAGTTCCTTCGCCAATAGCTTTAGATTTCTTGAGAATTCAGATACTTCTTGTTGACGGTTCTCAACGCGCTTTCCAGCTGTCATCAACTGCAAATAATCGATAACAATTAACTTCAAACCATGACGCTGCTTTAAGCGGCGAGCCTTCGCGCGGATCTCCATCAGTGAGAGGTTTGGTGAATCATCAATAAAAAGCGGAGCTTGTGAAATTTCGCCCATACGTTTTGCGAGACGGCCCCACTCTTCATCTGTAAGTGCGCCAGAGCGAATATTGTTTAGAGCAACTCTGGCTTCGGCTGAGAGCATACGCATTGTGATTTCAGAGCGACTCATTTCAAGTGAGAAAATAACTGCTGGGTCGCCATTGTGAATCGATGCATAGCGTGCGATATCAAGACCGAGAGTTGATTTACCAACAGCGGGACGCGCAGCTAGAACAATCATGTTTCCTGGGTGTAAGCCATTTGTCAGAGTATCGAGATCTTTAAATCCAGTCTTAACACCTTCGCCTTTAACGCCATTTGAAATCGCTTCAATTTCATCCAGTGCTGCTGGAAGTAGTTCAGATAATTGAATGTAATCCTCGGTTGTGCGATGTTCGGTAACTTGAAAAATTTCTGCTGATGCTTGATCAACCGCATCATCAACCTCGCCTTCGCCGGAATATCCAAGTTGAACAATCTTTGTTCCAGCTTCAACTAGGCGACGCATGATTGCATGGTCGCGAACAATCTTCGCGTAATAACCAGCATTAGCCGCAGTAGGAACCGAATTAATAAGTGTGTGTAGATAAGGTGCGCCACCAGCACGAGCGATGTCGCCACGCTTTGTTAATTCAGCTGCAACAGTTACTGGATCAGCGGGTTCGCCACGACCATACAAATCAAGAATTGCATCGTAAATCAATTCGTGTGCTGGTCGATAGAAATCGCGTTCGCGAATAATTTCGACTACATCTGCAATTGATTCTTTACTAAGCAACATTCCACCAAGAACACCTTGCTCGGCAATTAAATCTTGTGGTGGCGTACGTTCAAATTCAACTGTTGCTGGAATCCGATTGTTGGAGTTGTTTCCGCGGTTGGGGAGTTCTGCGATGCTCATTGATAAAGCCTCCCAAAGACCACTGACAGATAGTTGCCAACGTGCGTAATTTAATGAAGTTGGGGTGAGAGGTGTTAGAAAGTCCGAGATCGATGTGCGCGAGCATGTGGAGAAGCTGGGAATTGAGGTGGATAACTGGTGGACAGGATGTGCATAACAGGTGGAGAAGTGCGAGGGTCAACCCTCTTTTACGCTCAAATTTGTGTTCAACCCTGTGGGTAAAGATTTATTTCTTCATCTCAATATCTAAGAATATTAAAGAGCATTAAATTAAAAAGGCCCGCCTCTTTCGAGACGGGCCTTTAAATTTTGGAGCTATTAAATAGCTTCAACCGAAATGTTTACGTTGGCAGAAACTTGACCTTGAAGTGAAACCTTCGCGGTGTATTTTCCAAGCTTCTTGATATGTCCGGCAACCTTTACGCGGTGGCGATCGATATCGAGACCAGTAGCGGCTTTGATGCCTGCTGTGATGTCTTTATCTGTCACTGAACCGAATAGAACTCCAGTTGCTCCAGCCTTAGATTTAACAACAATCTCGGCCTTCTCAAGTGTTTCCTTAATCTCTCTTGCGTGATCAAGGTCGCGAATTTCGCGAGCGCTACGAGCACGACGGATTCCTTCAATCTGCTTTTCGCCACCAAGGCTCCAAGCGATTGCATTGCCGCGAGGCAATAGGAAGTTGCGAGCAAAACCATCTTTAACGGTTACGACATCGCCAGCTTGGCCTAGACCTGATACTTCACGAGTAAGAATAAGTTTCATGGTTTATTCCCCTTATCGCGCTGTTGAGGTGTAAGGCAGAAGTGCCATTTCGCGGGAATTCTTTACCGCGGCAGCAATCTGACGTTGGTGTTGGGTGCATGCACCTGTAACTCGACGAGCACGGATCTTGCCGCGATCTGAGATGTACTTACGAAGAAGATTGATGTCTTTGTAGTCGATATAAGTTGCCTTATCGCGACAGAAAGAGCATGGCTTCTTCTTAAACTTCTTCATTGCTGCTGCCGACATCTTGCTTACTTTTGGCTTCGGCTTCAGCGTCTTATTATTTCTTGCGCCCACTGTGGTGCTCCTTTTTAGGATGCCCCGTCAATTCTGACGGGAATGGTTAGTTGGATAATTGGATAATTGGATAATTGGATAAATTATTTAGAAGGGAGGTTGATCATCGGAACCGGCTGAAGACCAGCCACCTCCGACAGGAGCTGCAGACCATGGATCTTCAGCTGAAGCAGTTTCAGAGACCGGAGTTGAGAATGAACCGCTGCCACCAGATGCACCCGCAGCGCGAGTTGTCTTTGTGACCTTTGCTGTTGCATTTCGAAGTGATGGACCAACTTCGTCTACTTCAACTTCGTACACAGTGCGCTTTTCGCCTTCTTTGGTTTCGTAAGAGCGTTGCTTCAAACGACCAGTAACAATTACACGCATTCCGCGAGTAAGTGACTCTGCAACGTTCTCTGCTGCTTGACGCCAAATATTGCAAGCAAGAAAGAGGCTGTCGCCATCTTTCCATTCATTTGTGTTCTTATCGAGGTAACGCGGAGTTGAAGCAACCGTGAATTTAGCAACTGCAGCACCGGATGGCGTGAAGCGCAATTCAGGATCGTTTACAAGATTTCCAACCATTGTGATTGTTGTATCTCCTGCTGCCATTTTTCTCTCTTCTCTCTTATCTACTTTAGATGCTTTTTATTTGTTTTACTCTGGACGGACAACTTTTGTACGAAGCACTGCTTCGTTCAAATTTAATTGGCGATCAAGTTCTTTAATCGCGTCTGGACCACAGTGCATATCAACGACAGCGTAAATTCCTTCTGGCTTTTTATTTATTTCGAAGGACATACGACGACGGCCCCAAATGTCGAGCTTGTCGACAGTGCCGCCACTTTCCTTGATGATCTTGAGATATGTCTCAAGACTTGGTGCGACTGTGCGTTCTTCTAATTCAGGATCGAGAATGACCATGAGTTCATATCTACGCATAAGTTAACCCCACCTCCTCTGGACTAAAGCGGCCACGGAATTTCCGCGGCAGGAGGGTTATTGCTCCTTCGCGAAATCCACGGGTGTGGCTCTCTTGAAGGAAGGCTAAGCGTAACCCTGTCCGACGCCAGATAAAAATTCAAGGTTCTGTGGGCCAAATTTTGGTGTGGACCTACGCATAAGGCGCAGGCAGAACCAGGTCAGAGCCCCAACTCGAAGCACAATGGCGACCGCATAGGCCCAGGCGGGAATAGCGAAGTTGGTGCCCGAGACTTCCGCCAAGTATTGCCAGATTGCAAAGTGATAAATCAATTCCGCAAATTGCCAGACCCAGAAATCGAAACGATCTCTTTTATCTATCATTGCAAGAATTGCGAGCGGTGTTAACCATAGAACATATTGCGGTGAATAAACCTTGCTTGCAGTTACAAATATCGCAACAATAAAAAAGGCGATTGTGGCCAACTTTGGAACTTCGGGGATTCCATAAACAAATAATATGAAGGCAAGTGCTCCCACTGCAAACACGATAAGTGAAACCAAATTTAAATGCCTAATTTCTAATCCAAAAATCTCAAGTGCGTGCCAGATTGATCCCCAATCTGCCGCTCTCTCGGAATTTAACTTAAAGAATCTAAGCCATCCAGTTGGTGTCGTAATTATGAATGGCAAATTAATTAGCAACCAAGTTAGCGCTGTGATGGCAGAGTAGACAACCAGCTCTCTAATTTTTGATTTTCTAAAGAGAATTAAGGCGATTGGTAATAACAAAACTATCGGAAAGAATTTGGTTGCGATCGACAACCCCAGTGCTATTGCACTCTTATTGTATTTTCTAACATCAAAGTAATAAATTGCGGCGAGCGCGCTTATCACTGCCCAAATATCCCAATTTATATATAAGGATGCGACAACTGCCGGCGCAATTGGAAGTAGATACCAGAGCTCTGGCTTTAATTTCTTCAGGAAAACTACTGTTGCAATAAAGAGCAGTCCAACTAGCAGAGCATTGATGTCAAAATAATTTACAAATTTATCTTCACCATCTCCAACTAAGAAGGAGGTTACCCACATGATCAGACCAGTTACTGGTGGATACTCGACTGCGTTGGTCGCGCTGCTGTATGGCCAACTATTTGTTATTAATCCACGCGCACCGAAGAGTGCTGGAAAATCTGAATAACAAGCGTGAATGTAATCACCGGGGGGCGTCCACCCATTTGATCTGCAGTAATCAAATTTAATAAATGAAAGCAGGGCTGCGATGATTGCGAGAAGAACTGCGCTCTTCGCAATTAATTTCATTGCCTTGCTGCGAGTTTCTTCTTCTTAGTAGCCCCAGATTCATACTTCCCGGCAAGCTCTGGATCAAGAGTTGGAACTGCATCCAAATATGAAACTGGATCAGCGCCGCCGACATATGCGGGCTCTGGGAATTGGGTTGCCGGCATTCCCCTTTGAGCAAGCTTTGTATATGTGTTCCAAACTTGTGCCGGGAAGGATCCGCCAGTAAATGCGAAATTTCCACCAATTCCATTTAGTGATTGGGTTGCATTATCCATAAACATTGTGACTGTTGTTGCAAACTCTGGGGTGTAACCATTGAACCAAGCTGATGCATTGTCAGTTGTTGTTCCAGTCTTTCCGGCTATCGGCCTGCCCACACCTCTTGCTGCCGCAACACCAGTTCCAGATTTTGTACCTTGGGAGAGTGCGTAAGTTAAATCTGCCATTACATCAGGTTGAAATACTTGCTGGGCTTGAATTTTTCCTTCATAGAGAACACCCTTGTTTGATCCCAAAACTTCTTTAATTAGAAACGGGGTTGCATAAATCCCATTCGCGGCAAAAGTTGCATATGCCGCAGCTATATCAATTACGTGAGGTGATGAAACACCGAGAGATATCGATGGGGTTGGCATGAGTGCAACTGAATTAGGAATTCCTGCACGTCTTGCAACATCAACAATATTTTCAAGTCCTGCTGCGATTCCAAGTGGTACATAAACTGTGTTTATCGAATGCGCAGTTGCATAGGCTAAATCGATTTCGCCTTCCTGCTCATTGTTGTAATTAAAGACTGGATATGGCTTACCTAAATCGTCAAATACTTGCGGGGAGCTTCCGCTCCAGACAGATGAAAGTGGAATTCCTTGCTCTAGGGCTGCGACTAATGCAAATGGTTTAAAGCTAGATCCGGCTTGGGTAATTGATTGAGTAGCACCATTTAATTGTTTTACTAAGTAATCTTTTCCACCGTAAAGGGCAACAATTTCACCAGTACCTGGCCTGATTGAAACTAGAGCTTGATTAAAATTCTCAGGGGTGTTCTTTGGACCGCGTGCATCCATAGCCCGTACCGCCGCTACTTGGTTTTTGCGTAGAAGCGTTGTTTTAATTACATATCCGCCAGTTTGCAATTGTGACTCTGTAAATCCTAATTTTTCTAATTCCCGAACTACCCAAGACATTACATAACCTTTAGGACCAGCAAGCGCTCCTGCGGTTACACGTTCCCGAATTACTGGATAATTTAATTTTGCCGCAGCATCAGTGGCCAACCATTCCTTTGAAACCATTCCATCTATTACATATTGCCAACGCGCCTTTAACCTTGCAGTGTTCTCTTTACTGTATGAAGGATCGTAATAACCTGGTGAGCGTAGAATGCTTGCTAATATCGCAGCTTCTGAAATTGATATTTGGCTTACGCTCTTGCTGAAATAAACTTCAGAAGCAGTTTGAATTCCATATGAACCACGACCAAAATAAATTGTATTTAAATAACTCTCTAAGATGTCATCTTTTGACATCTGGTTCTGCAGCTTCATCGCAATAATAAGTTCTTTTACTTTTCTCGTGATAGTTCGCTCTGGTGTTAGAAATGCAGTTTTTGCATATTGTTGGGTAATCGTTGACCCGCCTTGGGAATTTAGCGAACCAGATTTCAAGTTATTAAAAAATGCGCGGGCGATTCCCACTGGGCTTACTGCGCTCTGAGTATAGAAATTACGATCTTCTGCTGCCATTACAGCTTGACGAACATGAATTGGAATATTTGCAAGCTTTACAACAGTACGATTTTCCGAACCTAGTCGACCGATTTCCTTTCCATTTGCATATTGAATAATTGTTGACTGACTATTAACAAATGCATTGGGATCAGGAATGCTTACAGCAAAGTAGGCATAGGCAAATCCGAGAATTCCAAGGATAAAACCGCTCCCAATAGTGAAAACACCTATTTTGAATAGTTTTCCCTGCAAAATCTTCATTACTTAAGGCTACCTTCCAAATCTTAAAATTAACGACCTCTTAGGGATTTCTCGTGAAGATGCCAGCTCTTTAATTCACGGGCTGGTTTCCAATCGTCATCTTCAAGGGTGTGCGCCTTTCGTGGCGCTTTTCGAGTTCGACCATCTCCCAACAGGAATGAATAAATAAGGTGGTTCCACCCGCACTCTAAACAAACCTCGACGGTATAAACCCGGAATTCACCATATTCATTCTGCATCTCATCTAATTCGGGTAGGGATTTAATCCGCCCTGAATATTGGCCAAGTTGATCCCCAAATGCGTATCGCAATTCTCGAATCTCTACTTTTTTACAGACCGGACAAGGTCTGGTGGTAATTTCACCATGATGCTTTGCTGCGCGCTTTAAATATGGATCCGCATCACATGCATCCATTGCGGAAGATGAACCACGGAAGAGTGCAAGCAAGGTTGAGCGACGATCAAGTGAATAATCGATGTTATCTCGGCGCGACCACATAATGGCTAAGAATAATCCAACTTTGGTGATTACGCTTTGCGCTATGAAGCTAATAGCCCGGTTTGGCTCACTTCCTAAATTGCTTCGGGTGAGGTGGACTGGACAACTTACTGATGGAATGTTCCAGTCGGCACTCGCATCCTTTATTTTGTTTTCACCAGAGCGCCAGCCAGATGCATTCAAAGCAGCGCTAGCTTTTGCTGTAGTTCTACTTCCATATTCAGTTGTTGGACCCTATGTTGGAATTTTCCTAGATCGGTTTAGTCGGAAACGAGTCGTTCAATTTGCTAATTTATTTCGCGCACTAGATCTCTTAATAATTGCTTACCTGATTTACAAAGGTTCGACTGGAATTGTGTTAACCCTCTTTGTTCTGCTCTCTTTTGGTGCGAATCGCTTAATCCTTGCGGGGCTATCAGCCGGGCTCCCATTGATGGTTAGTAAAAAGGTTTTAGTTTCAGCAAATGCTTTAGCTGTTACGGGTGGAACAATTTCTGTTGTTATCGGCGGTGGGCTTGGGATTGCAGTTAAAAATGCCTTGGATTTAACAGATGCTGGTGACTTTGTTGATGGCGTTCTGATTTTAATTAGCGCTGGTGGATATTTGCTCGCTTCAATCTTTGCTTCGCGTCTGGGTAAATCTGAAATTGGTCCACAAGATCACGAAGTTCCACAGGAGGTTCGTGGTTTCGGTGAGGTATTACAAGGGTTTAACGCTTTAAAAAAGCATGGCGATGCTTTGCGCGGAATTTTTGGAACTGGTGTTCAGCGAGGTGGTATCACTGCACTTACTTTGATGGCACTTTTATTAGAGCGAAATACATTTAATGATCCGAGCGACCCCGATGCTGGTCTAAGAGGTTTTGCTTATGCCTTGGCGATCGCTGGAATTGGAATTGGCTTGGGTGCGCTTGCTGGGCCTTATGGCGTCGCCAAGTTTGGTCGGCACAAATGGATGCGCATTTCTATGATTGCTCCAATTGGTTTCCTGATAATTTTTGGTCTCTTTCCAAATGAATTCATGATGATTTTGACAGCATTTTTTGTCGGGGGCTTTGGTCAAAGTTACAAAATCACTAATGATGCTTTAGTCCAGTCCAAGATTATTGATGAGTTTCGTGGGCGAATTTTTGCCTTTTATGATGTTGCTGTAAATGGTGCAATAGTTTCTGGTGCAATGATTGCTGCGCTAACACTGCCGCCAAGTGGTGTCTCTTTAATTCTGCCCTGGATGATTGCAATTTCATACACACTCGCCGCACTGGTTTTACTGCGAAAGTCTAAATTTTCGACTGATTCTCGCTCCACCACTTAAGCAATTCAGCTTTTGCGACATCTGGACCAAGTGGTCCGCGATCCATTCTTAAATCTAATAAGTATTGATAAGCCCGCCCAACAATAGGGGAGGGAGAAATCCCTAAAATTTCCATGATTTCTAAACCATCTAAATCAGGCCGAATTTTCTCTAGCTCTTCTTCTGCCATAAGTTTCAAAATTCGCTCTTCTAGCGAATCATAAGTTTGCGCAAGGCTCTCGGCTTTACGTTGATTTCTAGTAGTGCAATCAGCTCGGGTTAATACATGTAGATGATTTAGTTGGTGCTCTGCATCTCGGATATAACGTCGAACTGCCGAATCGCTCCATTCACCAGTGCCATAGCCATGAAAACGTAGGTGTAGAAAGACTAATGATGAAACATCGTCGACAACATCGTTACTAAATCTTAGCTTTTTTAGGCGCTCTTTAGCCATTCGAGCGCCAACAACTTCGTGGTGATGAAATGAAACCCCGCCACCTGGAATTAGTTCTCGAGTTTTCGGTTTCCCAATGTCGTGCAAGAGCGCTGCTAGCCGAATGACTAGGTTTGGTCCATTCAATCGCTCTTCTAAAGAAATTGCCTGCTCTAGGACTTTGAGTGTGTGTTCATAAACATCTTTATGGTGATGGTGTTCGTCGATCTCTAACTTTAACTTTGGAATTTCAGGAATAACATAATCTGCCAAGCCGGTATCGACAAGTAATGCAATTCCAATTCTTGGATTTTCTGACATTATCAATTTAACAAATTCGTCGCGGATGCGCTCTGCCGAGATTATTTCAATGCGTCCAGCCATCTCTTTTATTGCGACAATTATTTTTGAATCAACATCAAAGCCGAGTTGCGCTGCAAATCTTGCGGCCCGCATCATTCGTAGTGGATCATCTGAGAAAGAATTTTCTGGAGTTCCTGGAGTCCGCAGAACTTTCCGAGCTAAATCATTTATTCCACCATAGTTATCAATAAATGTTGGAGGTGTGGTTGTGAGTTCGAGCGCCATGGCATTTACTGTGAAGTCTCTTCGTAGTAAATCACCTTCAATATTGTCACCAAAATTTACTTCTGGGTTTCGACTCTCCGCTTCATACTTTTCGCTTCGGTAAGTTGTAATTTCAACAGTTACATCACCAAATTGCGCGGCTATGGTTCCGAATTCTCGACCAGTTTCCCAAATTGAATCTGCATCTTTTTTAATTATTGATTTAGTCTCATCGGGTCTGGCATTAGTTGTGAAATCTAAATCATTTCCAAGACGGCCCAAGATTGCGTCGCGAACCGGTCCTCCTACCAAAGCCAGAGTGAATCCAGCTTTCGCAAACTTCTTGGCCAGTTGGGATGCAAGTGGCTTGCTTGATAGCGCAGAGATAGCGAGGTCGGCGGCGAGAGTTTTCGGGTTCGTTGTCACAGTATCTAAGGCTAGAGCAGTAACCTTGCTCTATGACCACGGCGCCTGTTGGCGGTGGCGAGGCTAAACGGAAAAAACGTCGGAGACGACGTCCTAAGGGCCCGACCACACCAAATTTAAATAATTCTCCAACCTCTCAATCTAAACCTGCTGCCAAAAAAGCCGCTCCAAAAAGACCATACGCAAAACGCGTTGATGAAATTAGTGCTGGCGGACTAGTAATTGATTCAACCGGGACCAAAGGTTTATTAATTGGCCGACGCGATTTAAAAGATCAGAGCCGCGAACGCTTGCTCTGGTCACTACCTAAGGGGCATATAGAAGAGGGAGAAACTCCAGAACAGGCTGCAGTTCGTGAAGTTCAGGAAGAGACCGGAATTGAAAGTGAGATTGCAAAAGAACTTGGCGTAATTAATTTCTGGTTTATGGCTGGCGGTAATCGGATTCACAAAACAGTCCATCATTATCTGTTTAAAGAGACTGGTGGAAAGTTAGCGCCACAATTAACTGAAGTGGATGATGTGGGCTGGTTTCCGTTAAACGAGATAGTTGAACTACTTGCATATCCAGATGAGAAGAAATTAATTGCGAAATCTGGTGATTTAGCGATATGAAAAAGGTAATTGCTTCGGTATTTGCAATCGGTCTTATCTTATTAAGCGCGCCGACTGCAAGCGCTGAAATTGTTGCAGTAACGATTACTGAACCAACTCATCGCCAAATAGATGGGGTGTTTATTGATGATGAACTTACAGCTTTACTTTCATACGATGGTCGCCTTGGTCAATTAGTTTTCAATCCACCTAGAGGAAACAGGGTTTGGTTTATAGACGCTCAACTTATTGAAGAAGTTACAGCAATGACATCAGATTATGTGCTGTTGGATGGGGAGAATGGCGTCGGTGGCGATGTAGCGAAAAATTGGTTGAATCAACTAAGTGCCATTACTCGAAGCGATCAAGTAAGTGCTCTTCCATATGGTTCGCCATCAGCGTATTGGATTTCAAAACTATCTCCAGATAAATCAGATTTCTATTTAAGTTTTGGGGCCACTCGATTAACTGCGCTGTTAGATCGTCAGATAAATCAGATGGCAAATTATCCAACTATTACGCCTCCAAAATTAAGTAATTCGACTATGGCTGCCTTTAAAAAGGCCCAGCAAGCTATTGCGCTAAACACTTCTTATATGACCCAAGATGAATCTGAAAAGTTTCAAGGACAGAGTGCTGCGGTATTACATCCAGATCTGGATACCAGCGCTCGAAGTGCGTTAGCTCTTGATCTGCTCTCATCTTCTTATGCTCTCTCGCAGAAAATTCGCCTTGCTCCTGGCCGATTTACCATAACCTCTTCAAAACAGAATTTGCCAATTACTTTAGTAAATGACTTTTCTAATCCAGCCAAGATTTCATTTAGAGTTGAAACTTTAAATGGAAAAATTTTGGTGGGAAATGTTGCTGATCAAGAGGTTGGCGGAACATCAAAGATTCAAGTAATGATTCCGGTTGAAGTAGTAGCCTCTGGGAAAAGTACGCTGGTAGTTAGGATTTTTTCAGAGAAGAATAAGCAGCTCGGTAACCCAGTATTTTATCCGGTTAATCTTCAAGTGATAAGTCCAATCGCAACTTGGATAACAACTGGGGCTGCAGTTGTTTTATTTTTATCTGCACTCATTCAAAGCTTTAGAAGAATTAGGAAGAAGCGCAGGTTAAAAAGCGATGAATAACCATTCACTTTTAAGGTCATCAACAATTATGGCTGTCGGTACCATAGTTTCGCGGATCACTGGTTTAGTTCGTGGCTTACTTTTAGTTGCTGTTCTAGGAACTACCTTGTTGGGCGATACTTTCAATGTTGCCAACACTATGCCCAATATTTTATATAACTTAATAATTGGTGGCGCTCTTACTGCGGTCTTTGTGCCTCAAATAGTTCGTGCGACAGGTGACGCCGACGGTGGAAGTGCATTTATATCCCGCCTGGTAACTGTGACATTTGTTTTCTTGACCGGTCTAGTCATACTCGCAATTGTTATTGCACCATTACTAGTAGGGCTCTTTGCGACAAGTTATATCGGTCGTCCGGAATTTGAAGTTACCACTTTATTTATGCGTTACTGCTTGCCACAAATTCTCTTTATGGGACTCTTCGCTCTGCTCAGCCAGGTTGCTAACGCAAAGGGAAAGTTTGGGCCAATGATGTGGGCCCCGGTTTTAAATAACTTAATAGCTATCGGAGTCTTTGGTTGGTTCTTGATGTATTCGACTCAACCAACTGTCGCAACAATTCCAGATTCTCAAATTATCTGGATAAGCCTGGGCTGCACCGTTGGTTATATGGCTCAAGCGCTTATTTTGATTCCTGCAATCGCAAAGACAGATATCAGGATTCGTCTTAGATTTGATTGGCGAGATTCAGAGCTGCGCAAATCACTGCATCTCGCAACATGGACCATACTTTTTGCTGCAATATCGCAGCTGAGTTATTTAGTTACTGTGAATTTATCAACTGGTGCTGCAGTGAAATCCTTGGAAGCGGGAATTGAAACTGGAGTCGGTTTTACCCCCTTTAGCAATGCGCTTCTGATCTTTATGTTGCCACACTCGATTATCACAATTTCAATTATTACTGCGCTTCTTCCGGCGCTTTCAAAACTTGCGCATGAGAAGAAACCTGCGTTGATTCATGATCAACTTGTTCGAGCCATCAGGTTGGTGGGAATTGTAACCGTCCCAAGTTCTATTGCATTTTTATTCTTTGGACCGATGATGACTGGAACGCTCTTCTTCGGTATTTCCCAAGCAGATTCAAATTATCTGGGCTACACACTTAGCGCTCTGGCTCTTGGGTTGGCGCCGATGAGCATTAATCTAATTGCACTTCGAGGTTTGAACGCATTTGAAAATGTAAAATTACAAGTTTTGAGCAATGCAATTATGAATGTTATCGCCGTTGTCGTTTCAATTGGTGTTGCCCTTTCGCTACCTCCGCAATGGGTGACGGTTGGGTTGGCTGGAGCTTGGGCTTTAAGTTATTTCTTCGGCGCTTGGAACACAATTTACTTACTGCGTCGTTTCGAGATAAAAGTTTCTATCTCTGAAGTTGCTGGATTTTATTTAAAACTTGGAGCGTTGGCTCTCGTTGTTGCAGTTCCAGTCTGGTTTTTACGTGATCTAATCCCGGGCGGGAATATCGTGCGCCTAGCCATCGTTCTAGTTGTATGTGGAATCGGTTATTTAGCGCTCTGCAAAATTACTCGAGTAAGTGAAGTTACAAGTGCCATTCAACTTCTAGCTAGACGAAGAAAGATAGGGTAAGCGCATGGGTGAAATACATGAAGTCATAATTGTTGGATCTGGCCCAGCTGGCTATACCGCTGCTATTTATGCGGCTCGCGCCCAACTTTCACCAATACTTTATGAGGGCTCAGTCACCGCTGGTGGAGCCTTAATGAATACAACCGATGTTGAAAATTTTCCAGGTTTTCCAGAAGGTGTCATGGGGCCAGATTTAATGGATTCGCTACGTAAGCAGGCGGAGAGATTTGGGACAAAGTTAATTACTGATGACATAGTTTCTATGGATTTAGCAGGAGAGGTTAAAACCATCAAGGATGGCTCTGGAAATACTCTGCAAGCAAAAGCTGTGATTCTCGCGACCGGCTCGGCATATAAAGAGATCGGATTAACAAATGAGAAGCGCTTATCTGGCCGAGGAGTTTCCTGGTGTGCCACATGTGATGGATTTTTCTTCAGAGAGAAAGTAATTGCAGTTGTAGGTGGTGGCGATTCCGCAATGGAAGAGGCAAACTTCTTAACAAGGTTTGCAAGTAAAGTATTTGTAATTCACCGCCGCGATTCGCTGCGTGCTTCAAAAATTATGGTTGAACGCGCGACGGCAAATCCAAAGATTGAATTTATCTGGAATACCGAAGTTATTGATGTTCTTGGTGAGGATAAAGTCACCGGCTTAAAGCTTCGCAATCTTGTAAGTGGGGATGAGAGCGATAAAGACTTTGATGGCTTATTTGTTGCCATCGGACATCTTCCTCGAAGCGAACTACTTGTTGGCCAGATTGATTTAGATGGTGAAGGTTATGTAAAGGTTGATGGCAGATCTACTCGCACCAACCAGAAGGGTGTTTTCGCCTGCGGCGACCTAGTCGACCACACATATCGCCAAGCAATTACTGCTGCTGGTTCAGGATGTCAAGCTGCGCTAGATGCAGAGCGCTTTCTGGCTGGACATTAATTACAATTAACTATCTAATTACCGATAAATAGAAGAAGAGGAAAAAATGAGTGCAGCGCAACCAGTAACAGCAGCTACTTTTGATGAAGTAGTTCTAAAGAGTTCAACACCAGTGCTTGTAGATTTTTGGGCAGAGTGGTGTGGCCCTTGCCGCGCTGTTGGTCCAATTCTCGATGAAATTGCAACTGAATATGCCGGAAAAATTAAGGTAGTTAAGTTGAACACTGATGAAGAGTCAGCGATTGCAATTAAGTATGGAATTACCTCAATTCCTACCCTCAATGTTTATGTAAACGGCGAGGTTGTTAAGACGGTAATTGGCGCAAAGCCAAAGCCAGCACTGCTTAAAGAACTAGCAGCGTTTATCTAAATTCATGTCTCCATCTGGTGAGGAGACCAATGTAATTTCCTTGGTCACAAATACTTTAACCAGACTTGGGTTTTTAAAAACCGCATCCACTAATTTGGGTGCGATTGAAGCAGATGGCCTCCGTGCATTTCAGCAAGAGCGAGGCTTAATAGTTTCAGGCAAGATTGATGAGCCGACAATTCGGGCAATTGATGAAGCCCGGTGGAAACTTGGAGATCGAATTCTCAGTTTTGTTCCCGGAAAATCAATTCGTGGGGATGATGTTGCATCGCTTCAATCTCGGCTGATTGAAATGGGCTTTGATTGCGGGCGAGTGGATGCGGTCTTTGGTCCGCGAACCGAGGGTGCGGTTAAAGAATTCCAAAAATCTGTTGGCGTAAAAGTTGATGGGGTTTGTGGCCCAGCAACAATTATGTCTTTGATGAGGTTATTAAAAACTGTTTCAGGTGGTGCGCCTACTCTCCTCCGTGATAACGCTAATCGTGCAATCAGGGGACCAGCACTAGCAAATAAAATAATCGTTCTTGACCCAAGCTCGCTACCAGAAGATCGCGATATAACTTTTGATATTGCCCAAAGACTTGAAGGTCGATTAATTGCGCTGGGTGTAACTGTTTTTATCTCGCGAAGCAAAGCCAAGGATCCCAGCGAAAGTGAACGCATTAAATTAGCTAACGAATCTGGTGCTGATCTGGTTATCTCTTTTCACACCGATAATTACAAAAATGATTTAGCGCATGGCCTTGCTACTTACTATTACGGCAACGATTTGCATGGCGTACATTCGGTCGTTGGCGAAAGATTTGCTGCACTTGTGCAGCGAGAAATTACTGCGCGCACTGATTTATTGAATTGTCGGACCCATGCTAAATCTTGGGATTTGCTTCGCTTAACCAAAGCGCCAACGGTACGTATTGACTTGGGATATTTATCGAATCCTGGAGATGTTAAACGATTGGCAGATCTAGCTTTTCGAGAGACTGTTGTTGAATCGATTATGGTCGCAATCCAACGTCTTTACTTATCTGCTGAAAATGATGCGAAGACTGGCACTCTTAAGATTTCAGATCTGCGCAAAGCGGGACTTCGCAAGAATTAAAAGTCCTTCGGCTGCCCAGTTAACTGTGGCAGGATTAGAGAATGAGCAACGACATCACGCGCATTCACACTGGGGAGATCCAGAACCTATCTGATCGTTTTGCGCACCGAGCCACGATGATGAAACCAAGTGAGATTCGTTCGCTCTTTGCTGTTGCATCTCGACCAGACATTGTTTCGCTCGCTGGTGGAATGCCGAATCTCTCTGCTTTCCCGATGGAGATGATGGCGAGTGTTGTCGAGAAACTTATTGTCGAAAACGGGCAAGAGGCTCTGCAATATGGCAGTGGTCAGGGGCATCCAAAACTTCGCGAACAGATTTGTGATGTTATGGCTCTAGAGGGAATCCGGGCGCACCCCGATGATGTAATTGTTACTACTGGTTCACAGCAGGCCCTTGATTTAATCTCCCGCATCTTCATTGATCCGGGTGATGTGGTTCTGGCCGAAGCTCCGTCTTATGTCGGCGCGTTAGGGACATTTCATCAATATGAAGCCAAGGTGGTTCATGTCGCGATGGATGAGAACGGTTTGATACCGATTGCCTTACGCGAAGCAATTACCGCAACTCGTGCCTCTGGCCGAAAGATTAAGTTTCTATATTTGATTCCAAATTATCAGAACCCGGCAGGTGTTTTATTGACCACTGAACGCCGGACTGAAATTCTAGAAATTTGTCGCGAGGAATCAATCTTTGTAATTGAAGACAACCCATACGGTCTGCTCGGATTTGATCGCCCTTCACCAAATGCGATGCGCGCCGAAGACTCTGAAAATGTTTTATATCTTGGCTCATTTTCAAAGACTATTGCTCCCGGCTTCCGAATTGGTTGGGCACTAGTTCCGCAAGCACTTAAAGAGAAACTCGTTATTGCAAGTGAATCTTCAATTCTCTGCCCATCGAATTTCACCCAATTGGCAATTTCAAGTTATCTCTCTGACCAGCCTTGGCGAGATCAGATTGCGTCGTTTACTCAGTTGTACAAAGTCCGTCGTGATGCAATGCTTGAAACTTTAGAAGAGACCTTTCCGGCTGGCGCAACTTGGACTAAACCTGGTGGCGGATTTTATGTTTGGGTAACGCTTCCTCCTGAAATAGATACCAAAGCGTTGATGCCAAAAGCAATTGTTTCAAAGGTGGCTTATGTTCCTGGCACCGCATTTTATGCCGATGGTTTTGGCAGTTGGTCGCTGCGACTTTCTTACTGTTTCCCAAGTCCAGAACGAATTCGTGATGGTGTGAAATCGCTTGCCGGCGTTATCAAAACCGAGATGGAACTTCGCGGATTAAATTAATTTATTAATTCGCTCTAAATCTTCAAGGGTTGCGAATTCGATTGTGATCTTTCCTTTTTGTTTTCCAAGTTCAACAGTGACTCGAGTATCCAAACGATCTGACATCTCATCAGCTAACTCTTTAAGTCTTGGTGAGCGAATTTTGCCGGCCTTTGGCGTTGCGGTTCTCTTAGAACCTTGATAGGTAGCAACGATTTCTTCTGTTGCCCGCACGCTTAAACCTTCAGAAACTATGCGTCCGGCTAGCTTTTCAATCTCGCTCTCGTCTGTAAGTGTTAAAAGCGCACGAGCATGACCGGCAGACAATATTCCTGCAGCCACTCGGCGTTGCACACTTGCCGGCAGATTTAACAACCGCAAAGTATTTGTAATTGCAGGTCTAGATTTTCCAACCTTTACCGCTAGTTCGTCATGGGTATATCCAAAATCGTTTAATAAGTTTTGATATGCAGCACCTTCTTCTAATGGATTTAGCTGGCTGCGATGAATGTTTTCAAGCAGAGCTTCGCGCAGTAATTCGTTATCTGGGGTCTGTCGAATAATTACTGGAATAGTTTTTAGACCAGCTAATTTCGAAGCGCGCAATCTGCGCTCTCCCATAATCAATTCATATTTGCCGCCACCAATATCTCTGACGACTGGTGGTTGCAGAACTCCGACTTCTTTAATCGACGCTGATAATTCAGCTAGTGCTTCGGTATCAAAAATTGTCCTTGGTTGTTTTGGATTTGGAACAATTGCATTTATATCTACTTCACCTTGATCTGCAATCGTCACGCCAGTGTTTGTGATTATTGGTTCACTCAATGAAGTTGGGATTAATGAATCTAGACCACGGCCTAATCCGCCTTTGCGAGTACTCATGCGGTGTGTGCTCCATTATTTAAATTATTTGCTTGTCCTAAAACTTCACCGGAACCACGTCGGGCAATCTCTCGCGCAACTGTCATGTATGCAACCGCACCCGGAGATGATGCGTCATATGTCATTACTGTCTGATTAAATGATGGTGCCTCTGAAACCCGAACTGCTCTTGGAATTGGACTATCAATTAATTCATTTGGGAAATGTTGGCGAACTGTATTTGCTACATCATTTGCAAGTCGCGTTCTAGAATCAAACATAGTTAAAACAATTGTTGTAATTCGAACTTTTTGATTTAACATTTGTTGCACTTGTTGCAGAGTTTTTAATAATAAAGTTAAACCTTCAAGTGAGTAATATTCGCATTGAATCGGAACCATGACTTCTTCTGCTGCGGTTAAAGCATTTACTGTTAACAAACCTAAACTTGGTGGGCAATCGATAATTACATAATCAAGTCGGGCGCCGATTGCTTCGCGCTCTGCTAATAATTTGTCGAGGGCTAACTTCAATCTTGATTCGCGCGAGACAAATCCGACCATGTTTATTTCTGCCCCAGCTAGTTCAACATCTGCTGGCGCACACTCAAGATGCGGAAATCCGGCTACCTTTGTAACCACTTGCGAAAGTGGAAGGTCCTTTACAAGAACCTCATACATTCCAGCCAACTCCTCGCGATCGATGCCCAGAGCGGTGCAGGCATTTCCTTGAGGGTCTAGATCAATAACCAGGACCTTTAGCCCACCCATTGCCAGGGCCGCTGCGATATTGACTGCTGTTGTTGTCTTGCCAACCCCACCTTTCTGGTTGGCCACGGTGAAAATTCGGGTCTTCAAAGGTGTGGGCATCGGCTCTTTTAAGCGCCTGATCCCAATCACTTTTGAATTGGATGTTTCACGTGAATCATTCACCTGAGTATCTAACCAGCCTTTTTAAGTTCAATCACCCGTGCAAGTGGCAACTCGCCTAATTGGATTTCATGGAGCTCTGCCTTTGCCACTTTTTTGAAGACTTTAGGGGCCTCTAGCCGTGCTGCCTCTAGCTCGGCCGCCGCGCTCTCGCCTTTCATGGCTAAAAGGGAGCCGCCGCCCATGACTAAATGCCAGGAAACTGTCGCTAATTTTGGAAGTGGGGCTACCGCCCTTGCTGTAACGAAGTTAAAGCCGCCATTGAAGCTCTCGGCCCGCCCCCTCTTTATGGTTATCTCAATCCCGAGCTCGGAAACCACCTCTTCAAGGAAGTCGATTCGCCTCTGAAGCGGCTCTAAAAGCGTCACTTTCAGGTCGGGTCTGGCTAGGGCAATCACAATTCCCGGCAGCCCAGCCCCGGATCCAATATCTAGGAGCGAGGCCCCTTTGGTGAGCAGGGTTGTAACGGGTATGCAGTTGGCAATATGGCGATCCCAGACTCGATCGCCCTCTTTGGGTCCGACCAACCCACGGTCAATTCCCCAGGTTGCCAAGATTTCGGCATATCTGGCCACCTCTTTCTGGCGCTCGCCAAAGTAGGTAGAGATCAGGGTTTCACGTGAAACACTCATGTTTTTGAAATCTCGAAGATAAGTGGAATTTATTCAGGCAGAACTACAACACAGCGGTTTGGGTCTTCGCCCTCAGACTCGCTGGTTAGGCCAATTTCTTGGATGGTGTCGTGGACAACCTTGCGTTCAAAGGCATTCATAGGGCGCAACTTAACTGACTCGCCAGATGCCTTAACTTGCTCGGCAACCTCGTGGGCTAGTTTTGCTAGCTCCTCTTTTTTCTCGCCTCGGAAGTTATCAATATCAAGCATTAAGCGAGAGCGCTCGCCAGTTGAAGTCTGGACTGCAAGACGGGTCAACTCTTGAATTGCATCTAAAACCTCGCCGCGGTCGCCAACAAGGTGCCCTAAAGCTCCGCCGGCTATAGCTAGAGAGGCTCGGTCGTTCTCAACATCGATATCGATGTCGCCATCAAGATCTGCAATGTCCAGTAGCCCTTCTAAATAATCCGCAGCTACATCGCCTTCTTCTTCAAGGCGGGCGACTAGAGACTTCTTATCTAGTTTTTCTGCCTTCTCGGTCTTATCTGCATTCTCAACTACTTCGCTCATTTACTTCTCCCTTTGATTAAATGCTGGTTTATCCGATATGTCCGATATATCTAATTTGTCCGATTTCTTACTTTTTCTTCTTTTTCTTCTTTGAAGGTTGTTGGCGCTGTCTTGGTTGCTCAATTGCTGGATCGACCATGGTGGTTCCCGGCTCATCAGTTGTTGGCAGGCCGGAATTCTTATCCTTTAGTTCCCGCTTTTTCGCTAGCTCTTCATATGCCGGAGACCCTGGTGTTGGATTTCTCTTAATTACATAAAACTGTTGGCCGAAGGTCCAGAGGTTTGTTGTTGACCAATAAATCAAAACTCCGACTGGGAAGTTAACTCCGGTAACTGCAAAAATTACTGGAAATACATAGAGCATAATTTTTTGTTGCTGCAACATCATGTTGTTTGAAGAGTCCATCTTTGGCATTCCCTTAACCATTAACTGGCGTTGGGTTATGAATGTTGTGGCAGACATGAAAATAATTAAAAGAACAGTTACAAGCTTGGTCTGGGTATTTGAATCACTACTTAAAAAGGTATTTGAAAGATTTGCGCCAAAGAACTTTGCTTGTTGTGCTGAAATTAATAAGTCACCCTTTAAAAAACCATGAGGTATATCTCTAGCAATTCCATTTAGCACGGTGAAAAGAGCAAAGAAGATTGGGGCTTGGGCGAGGATTGGAAAACATGATGCTAGTGGATTTGTTTTATGTTCCTTGTAAAGCTTCATCATCTCTTCGGATTGTTTCTGACGATCGTCCTTATATTTTTTCTGAATTTCCTTCATATGTGGTTGAAGGGCAGTTAATGCGCGCTGGCTTTTGATCTGCTTAACAAAGAGCGGAATCAAAATAATTCGAATGACAATTACCAGGCCAATAATTGAAAGACTCCACTTGATACTTTCATTTGAATCTTCACCAAAGACATAGCCGAGCAGAGAGTGGAACGTAACCATGACCCAAGAAACCGCGTAATACAGAGGGTTTAGAATCGATCCCATTAAATTCTTCCATTCATGCTCGTTGTAGCTGTTTTTATTGGTGTTTTAGAGCCTTTTGTTAGAACATAATCAACGCCGCCATGAGACCATGGATTGCATCGGACTAAACGCCAAAGTGCCATAACTAAACCTTTTGCCCCGTATTCAGAAACTGCATCTGATGCGTATGTCGAGCAACTTGGGTAGTACTTGCAGCGCGGTGCAAAGGCTGGCGAAATCCAACTTTGATAAAATTTAATTAGTAAAGCGAATATCTTCCTCACAGGGCCACCGGAATTTTGCTAAGAACTTTTGCCATAAGTTCATTTAGTTCAACTTCATAATTTGGTTGATTGCGAAGAACTCGGATTACAAGTCGGCTATCGGCAGGAATGCTTGAAATGTGTGTTGCGGCCAAGTGGCGTAATTGTCTAGAAACTCTATGTCGCACAACCGACCCACCAACTGATTTATTGACAATCAACCCAACCAAAGGCGCACTGGAATTACTGGTGTTGGTTGGATTGTTTGGGTTTGTTTTTAGGTAGACCACAAGCGATAAAGATGTTGCTCGAAATCCAGTTTTAGTGGTTAGAACAAAATCCTTGCTTGTGCGCAACCGATTCTTGGCTGGTAGCACGGGTATCGGCAATTAAGCAGAGATGTTGGTGCGACCCTTAGCGCGGCGGCGAGCTAGAACTGCTCTTCCCCCACGTGTTGCCATGCGAGCACGGAAGCCATGCTTCTTGGCACGCTTGCGAACGTTAGGTTGAAATGTACGCTTTGACATAAAACTCTCCTAAAAATTTCGGGGATCTCTCCTGCAGGTTTTATCCCGCCGGGTCACAACTACTCATTTTTTGATGAGGGGGTTAGGTTACGGGCACCTGTTGATAAGGGTCAAACTCAGGACCGTTGCCCATAGGCGGAAAGGGAGATGCCTGGGCCCAAGAGATATTTGTGGATAACACCTTGCAATTTCTTGGAATTGCCCCTACTTTCGCCCTCTATCCACAGAAATTGGAGCCCAAAAGGCTCAAGTTTTACTTTAGACCACAGCTTGTGGATAACCCTGTGGATATATCTTTTTTGGGTTTTATAGTTTTAGGAAAGTAAGGGGTTCAAATGGCGCTACTAGAGGTTGATGATCTGGCCACTCTTTGGGGGGCTGTGATTGCGGAAGTTTCAATTGAATCACCTCAACACCGAGCTTTCTTGTCCCTGACCAAACCCCTTGGGTTGATTCAAGGTGAAGGCGGATCAAACCTATTGCTCTCTGCCCCAAACGCTTTTGCAAAAGATGTTTTAGAGACCAGGCTTCGTGCGATTTTAAATGAGGCGCTCTCGGTAAAACTAGATCAGAAAATTAATATTGCAGTCACTGTTGATGAAACCCTGCAAGTTGAAAGTGTTGAAGATGTTATTGATCCAATTGTTATTGAACAACAACCAAAATCTGGAACTGGTCGCGATTCAAAATCTGCGGTTGCATCTGAGCCAAGTCAACTAAACCCCCGATATATTTTTGAAACTTTTGTTATTGGTGCATCAAATCGTTTTGCTCATGCGGCTGCAGTTGCAGTTGCTGAAGCCCCTGCAAAGGCTTACAACCCGCTCTTTATTTATGGTGAGTCCGGACTAGGTAAAACCCATCTATTGCACGCTATTGGCGCTTATGCCAAAGAGCTTTATGGCAGCGTTCGAGTTAGATATGTATCAAGCGAAGAGTTCACAAATGACTTCATTAACTCAATTCGTGATGACAAAGCCTCGGTTTTTCAGAGACGTTATCGCGACCTAGATGTGCTTCTGGTTGATGATATTCAGTTCTTAGAAAATAAAGAGCGGACACAGGAAGAGTTCTTCCATACTTTTAACACTTTATATAACGCTAATAAGCAAATAGTTATTTCTAGTGACCGCCCACCAAAGCAGTTAACTACTTTGGAAGATCGACTTCGCAGTCGATTCGAGTGGGGTTTGATTACAGATATTCAACCGCCAGAGTTAGAAACCCGGATTGCGATTCTTCGCAAGAAGGCAGCCCAAGATAAATTAAATGCTCCTGATGATGTTTTGGAATATATCGGCAGCAAGATTTCTTCAAATATTCGCGAACTTGAAGGTGCTCTAATCCGAGTCACTGCATTCGCATCACTCAATCGCCAACCTGTTGATTTAGGTCTAGCGGAGATTGTTCTTAAAGATTTGATCCCAGAAGTTGGTGGCCCAGAAATCACGGCGACAACAATCATGGCCCAAACCGCCACCTACTTCAGTCTTACTTTGGACGACCTTTGTGGAACCTCAAGATCTCGGGTCCTAGTCAATGCCCGCCAGATTGCGATGTATTTGTGCCGCGAACTTACAGAGTTGTCTTTGCCAAAGATTGGCCAGACCTTTGGGGGCCGGGACCACACAACGGTTATGCACGCCGATCGGAAAATCCGCCAGTTGATGGCTGAGCGTCGCTCTATTTACAACCAGGTCACAGAGTTAACCAACCGGATAAAACTGCAGGCCCGGAATTAGGCGGTAATTACATAACTTGTGCAGAAAGTTGTCCCCTTCTTGTGGATAAATTGGGGATAACTGTGGAAAAAGGGGGGTTGGGTTGGGATTTAGGTGTCGGCAGCGAGAGTTAGCCTTGGTTATCAACAGGTTTCCCACAGCTTAAAAAGGAAGAGGTTTGAGTGTGGTGACCAGGGGTTTTGTTAAATATCCACAGGTTTAAACTCTAGTTACTACGAATATTTAATTAAATAGAAAAGGTTGGGGAGCGGCGAACCTGTGCGGGTTGGCTATCTCGCTTTTAAAGGGAAGGATGATGGAATGAAGTTTGTTGTTGAACGTGATCCGTTGATCGATGCTGTGAATTGGGTTGCCCGAAGTTTATCTTCGCGCCCGATTCAAACAGCTCTTCTTGGAATTATGATTGATGTAACTGATTCAATCACTCTAACTGGTTCAGATTTAGAGACCTCCACAAAAGCAATCCTTAGCGCGGATATTGCAACAAAAGGAAAAGTTTTAGTTCCGGGAAGATTACTTGCAGAAATAGCAAGATCTCTTCCAGCGAAACCTGTCACCTTCGTTCTAGATGGCACCCGAGTTTTAGTAACTGCAGGAAGCGCAAAATTTACGCTTCCAACACTTCCTTCAAATGAATACCCAAATCTTCCAACACTTCCACAATCAGCCGGTGAAATACCTGCAGATGTTTTTGCAACAGCGGTTAATCAAGTAGCGGTTGCGGCCGGAAAAGATGACTCACTCCCCACACTCACAGGCGTTCATATTGAAATGAATAAAACAACAATCACTTTAGCTGCGACCGACAGATATCGGTTGGCAGTAAAAGAGATTAACTGGAACCCTAAAGATCAAAATTTAGAAGCAGCAACACTATTAAGAGCTAGAACTTTGATCGACGCAGCAAAATCGTTGGCTGGTGGGGGACAAATAACTTTTGCGCTCTCCCCAACTGCATCTAACGAAAAACTTGTTGGGTTTGTTTCTGAAGAAAAAACAATGACATCAAGAACTTTAGACGGCAGCTTCCCACCATTCCGCCATCTACTCCCAACAGAGTCAACAGCCGAAGCGGTGATTGAGGTTGCGCCATTTTTAGATTCAGTTCGCCGTGTAGCTTTAGTAACCGACAAAACCGTGCCACTTCGTTTGGTGTTTGGTAATAACGCTTTGCAATTAGAGGCCGGAACTGGTGAAGATGCACAAGCAACCGAAGAGTTAAACATTAATTACACAGGCGAAAATATCAACATCGCCTTTAACCCAACATTTTTAACCGACGGCCTGCAAGCTATTAACGCCCCATTTGTTCACATTTCTTTCACTGGCGACAAGAAACCAGCTGTGCTTACTGGAAAGTCAGAACCCGGCGGAGCACCAAACCCCTCATACAAATATTTGTTAATGCCAATGCGTTACACCTCTTAAACACCTAAGCGATTTACAAAGTGTTTATTTCAAACCTTTCACTCACAACTTTTAGGTCATACAAAAACCTAGAACTAGAGCTCAACCCAGGCATCTCAATCTTTATTGGGCGAAACGGTGAAGGTAAGACAAATATCATCGAATCGGTTTTGTATCTCTCATATCTCTCATCCCATAGAGTCTCTAGCGATCAACCACTAGTTCAACTTGGAAGCCCCTCGGCATACGTCCGCGCTAAAACCCAACTGCCAGATCGAGAGGTTTTGCTGGAATTGGAAATCAATAGCGAAAAAGCAAACCGGGCGCGCATAAATCAAAATCCAGTCCGAAGCCAGAAAGAAATTTTTGGAATTGTTCAAGCAATTTACTTCTCGCCCGAAGATTTAGATCTAGTTCGTGGAGATCCGAGTGAGCGGCGCAAATTTATCGACCAATTATTGATTTTAAGATCACCAAGAATGGCTGGAGTTATCTCTGACTATGAACGCGCGGTCAGGCAACGGAACTCTTTACTGAAATCTCGAGCGGGAACCGAATCTCTAGTTGCCTGGGACGAGCAAGTTGCGAACTTTGGTGGCGAAATTATCGCAGCAAGACTTCAAGCACTTTCAGAGTTCGAACCAATATTTCAAGAAATCTATCGAGACATCTCCTCAGAAAAACCAGCCTTTATTACTTATAAATCCAGTATTGAAGAGCCAACTCAAAACCCTTCAGAAAACTCAACCAAAATATTGGAGCGGATGAAAGTAACACGGGCATCCGAAATAGAGCGCGGCCTTACCTTAACCGGGCCTCATCGCGATGACCTGCTTTTAAATCTCGGAGATCATTTAGTTAAAGGCTATGCAAGCCACGGCGAATCCTGGTCGATTGCTTTAAGTTTAAAATTGGCCACCTATCAATTATTAGAAAAAGATGGTTTAAAACCAATATTAATTTTAGATGATGTGTTCTCTGAATTAGACGAAGAGCGAAGAGTCCACCTAATAAAATTAGCCAAATCAGCGCAGCAAACCTTTATTACTGTTGCGGTTGAAAACGATTTACCAAAAGAGTTATCTGGAGATAGATTTCTTGTGAAGTCTGGTCAAGTCAGTAAAATATCTAAATCTACGGAAGTGAAATAATGGCCCGCGATTTAGCTCGAGAGCTTTACCGAGCATTTAGAAACCAATCAAGACGCAATCGTGTAAGTGGCCCTAATCATGAAGCGCAGCCCCGAGAACAAATTGGTGATCCACAACAAATTGGTTTCGCGTTAGACGAATTAATAAATACCCGAGACTGGAGACAAGGGTTAGCAGAAGGAAATATTTTCTCTGATTGGGAAAAAATTGTTGGATCAGAAATTGCTACCCACTCACTACCAATTTCAATTGTTGATGGCCGGCTAACAATCCAAACTTCTTCAACAGCTTGGGCCACACAATTAAATATAATTTCTACAGAGTTGTTAAAAACAATTAGAGGCTCTGCCCCAGGAGCTTTAGTAGAAACCTTAGTTTTCATCGGGCCAAGCGCTCCGAGTTGGAAGAAGGGCATCCGAACAATTCGCGGTGCCCGCGGCCCGCGAGATACCTACGGTTAAACGCTTATCTACCGCCCGGATAGTAACCACCCACAACTTCCGTAATTTAAGCCGTCTAATCCACTACACAGGGCTCTTTTGCGGTAGTCCACCAATCATTTAAGGACTAGGATTACGGCATTGCTTTAGGAAAAAAAGCCGAGGATTAATTCTCAGCGGATTTGTTTGGGGGTGCTAGATGAGCGAGAAAACCTATGACGCCTCAAACATCACTGTTCTTGAAGGCTTGGACGCGGTTCGTAAGCGCCCCGGAATGTACATCGGTTCGACCGGTGAACGCGGGCTTCACCACTTGGTTTATGAGGTCGTCGACAACTCGGTGGATGAGGCGTTAGCTGGCTATTGCACAGACATCAACATAACTCTCATGCCGGATGGATCACTGCAATGCGTTGATAACGGCCGCGGAATTCCAGTCGACATGCACCCAGTTGAAAAAAAGCCAGCCCTAGAAGTTGTTTTAACAGTTTTGCACGCCGGCGGAAAATTTGGCGACGGCGGATATTCAGTTTCTGGAGGTCTGCATGGGGTTGGTATCTCGGTTGTTAATGCGCTCAGCACAGATCTTGCAGTCGAAGTTAAACGAGACGGCTTTCATTGGTATCAAGAATATAAATTAGGGGTCCCACAAGCGCCAGTTCGAAAAGGAGAAGTAACAACGGATCATGGAACAACTGTAACTTTCTGGCCATCGAAAGAAATTTTTGAAACCACAGATTTTTCATTTGAAGTATTGTCAACACGTTTCCGCGAAATGGCATTCCTAAATAAAGGTCTGATTTTAACCCTCACAGATTTACGTCCAGGCCATGTTGATGAAAAGGGCGAACCGCTGCATGTCCGCTACCACTACGAGGGTGGCATCATTGATTTTGTTAAGCATTTAAATCAAACTAAAGGTGAGACCCATAAATCAATAATCTCTTTTGTAGCCGAAGAGAATAAACACAAAATGAGTTTAGAAATTGCTATGCAATGGAATGCCGGCTTTACCGAATCTGTTTACACCTTCGCAAACACAATCCACACCCACGAAGGTGGAGCACACGAAGAGGGCTTCCGTACCGCACTTACATCTGTTGTAAACAAGTTTGGCGAAGAGTGGGGTTTTATTCGCAAGAAGGAAGACCGCTTAACCGGTGAAGATATTCGCGAAGGTCTAACCGCCATCGTTTCCATCAAACTAGCCGAGCCACAATTTGAAGGACAGACAAAGACAAAATTAGGCAACACTGAAGCAAAATCTTTTACTCAGAAGAGCATGAACGATCATTTAACTAGCTGGTTTGAACAGAACCCAAGTGAAGGCAAAGACATTGTTCGCAAGAGCATTGATGCAGCCGCAGCAAGAGTTGCAGCACGTAAAGCTCGAGATTTATCGCGTAACCGCAAAGGATTATTAGAAGGACGTGGAATGCCAGGAAAGTTGGCAGATTGCCAATGGACCGAGCCTGAAAAGTGTGAGCTCTATATCGTCGAAGGTGATTCTGCGGGGGGATCAACAAAAGGCGGAAGAGATTCCAGATATCAAGCAGTTCTACCTATTCGCGGAAAGATTTTGAATGTAGAGAAAGCTCGAATAGATCGGGTTCTACAGAACAATGAAGTCCAATCTTTGATTACAGCGCTCGGCACCGGAATTCATGATGATTTCGATATCGCGAAACTTCGCTACCATAAAATTATTTTGATGGCAGATGCAGATGTGGATGGCCAGCACATCAGAACACTTTTATTAACCCTGCTGTTTAGATTTATGCGACCACTGATCGAAAACGGTTTTGTTTATTTAGCCCAACCACCACTTTATAAACTTAAGTGGGGCGGCAAAGAACCAGTCCAATA
>JAURGA010000050.1 GCA_030834095.1 Candidatus Nanopelagicales bacterium
CCAAAGCGATTGGCGCTTGGGGCGGCGATGCCTTTGCCGCCGAGTGCTTGGAATTCTTTGAGTAGGGCGAGTGCGATGCTTTGATTTGGGACTCGCAGGCCAACGGTATTTTGGTTGCCGGTGATGAAATCTTTTGCAAGATCGCTGCGCTTGAAAACAAGTGTCATTGGGCCGGGCCAGAAATCGCGGGCCAGATTGATTGCGTATTCGTTTATGTCTTGCGCCCAATCGTTGATGGCATCGATTGATGAAATGTGAACGATAAGTGGATGATCTGCGGGGCGGCCTTTTGCTTTATAGATTTTTGCAATTGCAGATTCGCTTGTTGCATCAGCGCCAAGGCCATAGACAGTTTCGGTTGGGAATGCGACTAAGTGGCCGTCGATAAGTGATTGCGCTGCGGCTTTTATTGAATCTGTCGAACACTTTGATAAGAACACAGGTTAATTCTCTCATTAAACTATCGGGTATTTAATGGGTTTTACATATGAAAGGTGTTCTAGGCTGGGGGTATGAAATCACAAATGAGTAAGGCAAAGCGGGTAAGTGCAGTTATTTTGGGGGCTGCAATGGTTTCGGTTTTAGGTGTCCAGGTTTCGCAGGCGGCGCCGGTTCGATACATCAGCGTAAGTTCGGTTGGGACCGTGAAGGTGACACCGGATGCGGTGCGATTGAATGCATCGGTTTCGAATATTTCGAAGGTCAGCAAGGATGCTTTGGCTGCTGCCAATGTTGCGGCATCGAAGTTTCGGGCAGCGATCCTTGCAAATGGAATTGATAAGAAATATTTAGCGAGCACTACTTTGACGGTTTATCCGGAATATAACTACACCCAAGAAGGTGGCAATGTTTTGATTGGATATCGCGCAAGCCAGAGCTTTGAAGTTGTGATTCGAAACGCGGCAAAGGCTGGCGAGATTGTCGATGCAGTTGTTGCAAGTGCTGGTGATTTGCTGGCGATAAAAGGTGTGACACCTTTTGTTTTTGACAATACCAAGGCGACAGAAGCTGCGCGAAATAGTGCGGTGAAGAATGCAAGGGCGAAAGCTGTTTCTTACGCGAAGTTACTTGGAGTAAAGATCGGGAAGATTATTTATCTTCAAGAATCTTCAGCACCTTCTTCTTATCCAATAATGATGGCGCAGGCAAAGGCATTAGATGAATCAACTCAAATTGATTTAGGCCAGCAAGATGTCACTGTTTCGGTTGCCACAAGATGGTCAATTTCTTAAAAATACGTGCGTAATTAATCGAGTTTTGCCGTAGGGATTGTGTCCGATACCCTTGCGCTCTGCCTTAAAACGTCCCCATCGTCTAGAGGCCTAGGACATCGCCCTTTCACGGCGGTAACACGGGTTCGAACCCCGTTGGGGGCACTAGGTAAGGAAGTTTGTGAGAATTTATTCTTGCAATTTTTCTTATACGAAAGCACGTCGAAGAACGTTTGTTGCCACGCAAGTGGGGATGAACAAACTAAAAGTTCTTCAGATGTGTGGAAAGGCCCAGTAGCGCAGTTGGTTAGCGCGCCGCCCTGTCACGGCGGAGGTCGCGAGTTCAAGTCTCGTCTGGGTCGCTAGAAGAGAGTGTCCACACACTCTCTTCTTTTATTACCAAATGTTTTTCAAGAATTTAATATTGGCTCGGTAGCTCAGTTGGTACGAGCGCGCGACTGAAAATCGTGAGGTCGACAGTTCGATCCTGTCCCGAGCCACTTTTGATTTTTGTTAATATCCACATTCGTTTCTTACCCACAGCGACAGGCTTTTACAATCTAACTTAATTACTTTCACTACATCCTTTGCGGATGCCTACCTGGGAACTAATTTGGATCGCTTATCTCGATGTCTCAAATGTCATAAGCAAATTAGGTTCAAAACATGGTGTTGATGCACACGAAATCAAGTTTTTGGTTGAAGGGTCCCAAGGGATATTTGGACTGCAGGTCACGGACGAGAAGCATGGTTCGCGGACTTTTGTCCGTGTTGATTACTCAAATAGGTATGTTGTTGAAATTTACATTGATAAAAAGAATTCTGAATACTCAGAGTGGTCGCTTAGAACTGCAAAATTAGTTAGGAAAAACAACAAGAATGGAGGATGATACTTTTATGAAATTAAAGCCAACGAAAGTTAGAAGCGAATTGCAAATGCTTGCTGACGACAAAGCTGACTCGTATTTTCAAATGATGGAGTCAGGAATGACAATTGACGAGATTTGCAAGAAGATGGGCTGGGAAGCTTTCCCAAACAAAATCGAAAACTAAGCGTCTTTAGATTGAAAGAACTTTATAAATAAGACAGCCCATACAAGTGCGGCAACTGCAACGATGATTTCTTCGAGATTCTCTGATGTTCTTGGGATTGCGATTGCGCAGAGCGCGAAGAATCCTGAAAGTCCCCAAAGTGAAAGCGCTGCGGTGCGACGAGATAAGCCACCGCGGATAAGGCGATGAGATAAATGATCGTGGCCACCTTGGAATGGTGAGATACCGCGTTTGATTCTTGAGATAACTGCAACTGATGTGTCGAGAATTGGGACTGCAAGAAGTAGGACTGGTGTGGCAAGTGATGTCCACATAACTTCGGTATCTGGTTGTAAGCGAATTGTTAAGGTTGCAATTAAAACACCGAGGAAAAGTGCGCCGGCATCGCCCATATAGATACGGGCCGGGCTTTTGTTCCAGAGTAGAAAACCAATAGTTGCGCCGGCTGTGACTGCAGAAAGTGCGGCGATCATAAATTGTTGACCCTGGAAACCAAGAACAAATAGCGCGCTTGAAGTGACTGCAACTGTGCCGGCAGCGCCGCCATCGAGATTGTCGAAGAAGTTGATTGAGTTGCAGATACCAACAACCCAGATCGATGTGATGACCGCATCGATGATTGCGGAATTTGTTGG
>JAURGA010000052.1 GCA_030834095.1 Candidatus Nanopelagicales bacterium
CGCCGATAGTTTTGGTGATGATTTCATGAAGGCTTTTGTTGCCGAAGGTGTTAATTCAAGCGATATCGAACGAAGCGCTGAACTCGGAACTGGCGTTGGTCACATATCTGTGCAGACAACAGATGGCGATAATTCAATCATCATCATCCCGCAATCAAATGATTTGGGCGATGCGCAATATATTTCACGCCATTCAAAGACGATTGTTGAATCAGATATTCTGTTGCTTCAATTAGAACTTCCGACTTCTGGAAATTTAGCAGCTGCAAAATTGGCGAAAGATAATGGCGTCACTGTTGTTTTAACACCTGCACCAGTTGCACCACTTGTGGGATGGGAAGGTTTAGTCGATGTTGTTGTTCCAAATGAAGGCGAAGCAGCAGAGCTAACTGGAATCGAAGGCGACTTAGCAAAGCAGGCTGAGTCACTTTCTAAATCACTGGGCTGCAAGAAGGTTGTAATAACACTTGGGCCAAAGGGTGCGTATGCAACTGATGGTGAAAGATCAGAGACAATCTCAGCGCCAAAAGTTAGTGCGATCGACACCGTTGGTGCCGGCGACACGATGTGCGCAAATCTTGCAACCAGACTTGCTGCCGGAGATGACATCTTTACCGCAACCAAGTTTGGCGTTTATGCTGCAACCCTGAAAGTTACTCGTAAGGGTGCGGCGATGGCATCACCAACGCCAGAAGAAGTTCAAAGTTTTATTCAATCAAATAACTAATACAAAACCCAAAATAACTGAGGAGCAGAAATGAAATACACTGGAATCATTAATCGCGATATCTCTGCAATGGTTGCTCGCACTGGCCACTTTGATCGCATAGTTGTTTCAGATGCTGGCTTCCCGATCCCAGCTGGCGTTCCTTGCATTGATCTTTCAATGGGGCCAAATCTGCCAAAAGTTACCGATGTTTTAAAGATGCTGACCCTTGAACTTCCAATCGAGCAATTCTGGTTTGCTAGCGAGATTCAACCAAGCGCTGATGGTCGCGCAAAAGAATTATCAGCAATCATGACAAAAGCTGAATGCATTCCACTGCCACATGCTGAATTTAAGAAGCTTGCCTATGGCGCAGTCGGCGTGATTCGTACCGGCGATTACTTGGCATGGGGCAACGTTATGGTTGCTTCCGGAGTTGCTTATTAAGCCTTGTAATTTTTGAAGTGGTTCGTAATTGAACCAATTCCATCAATTCCAGTCTTAACTACTTCGCCACCCTTTAGGTATTTCTCTGGCTTAAAGCCCATTCCAACACCTTGTGGTGTTCCAGAGTTAATGATGTCGCCAGCATGAAGTTCCATAACTTGTGACAGATACCAGACGCAGTAATTGATATCGAAGATCATGTCGCTGGTGTTTGAATCTTGACGACTCTCACCATCAACTGTGCACCAGAGACGAAGATTCTGTGGATCTTTCATTTCATCTGTCGTAACAATCCATGGACCAACTGGATTAAATGTTGGGAAAGACTTCCCCTTTACCCATTGGCCAGAACGTTCTACCTGCCAATAACGCTCTGAAACATCCTGTGAAACTGTATATCCAAGAATGTAGTCAGCAGCTTCTTCAGGAGATTTTAAATATAACGCGCGCTTCTTTATAACTACACAAATTTCAACTTCATAATCTGTCTTAACAGAGTTTGGCGGGATGATTACATCGTCGTTGCCGCCGATGACAGTGTCCGGGGCCTTCATGAAAACAATTGGTTCAACTGGTGGGGTAGCGCCCGTTTCAATTGCATGTTGCTTGTAGTTCAAGCCGATACAAATCGCTTTGGTTGGACGTGCAACTGGAGAACCTAAACGGTAATCCGAAATCTTAACTTTAGGACGGGCTGAGAGATCAAGCTTGGTAACTTTCTCTAGCGCACCATTCTCGAGTTCTACTCGATTCCAATCTGCAATTACATCGTCAATAAAAACTGCTTCGGTGTCGTTAAGAACAACAGCTGGCTTCTCTTTATTGAATTCACCAAGGCGTGCGATGCGCATTTCTTCCCCTTTTTATTGAGATGTCTTTCAAAGTTTGAGTAATTGAAATTTAGTGCCTTAATTTAATATTGCAAAATGGCCAAAATATGAGATGAAACTACTTGTCCCACTTGTCCTAGTAGACGCAGAAGTTGTCCGAGGAGTAGATTCCTCGCATGAGCGAAGAGGTATACAAGAGACGTAGCGAGAATTGGTTCAAGGCCGAAGGCAAGCACGGTTATATCTATCGCGAGCGATTTAGAAATATGGGATTTGGGTCAGAAGTTTTCTCTGACAAGCCAGTTATCGGAATTGCAACAACCTGGTCTGAATTAAATCC
>JAURGA010000043.1 GCA_030834095.1 Candidatus Nanopelagicales bacterium
GATGGCGGCCAGAGACGGTGCAACTTTATTTAAAGCAATTGATCGCGTTATCGAATCTGGCCACGACCCTCGTCGCTTTACTCAAGACTTCTTAGAACGCCTACGTGATTTAATTATTGTTGGCGCAGTTGAAGAGAGTGCATCACAAATTCTCCGTGAAATTCCGGAAGATCAATTACAGCGGATGCGCGCACAAGCATCGATTATTGGCACTGCTAATTTAATTCGCAGCGCAGATATTGTCGCGGCTGGCTTAACCCAGATGCGTGGCGCGACTGCTCCAAGATTAATGCTCGAACTCATTTGTGGACGCATACTTCTGCCGGGCAGCGATGATGTTGGATTAATTTCAAGAATCGAACGCCTAGAACTTCGCGAGAATATTTCTGTGTCACAATCTGTTGCGGCGAAAGTTGAAACACTTAAAGCTACACCGGTTAAAGAGAGCACCAAAGAAGTTGTTAAAGAGGAAGTTAAGGCTCCAATTCGTGCAGCTGCCCCAACCCCAAACGCAAATAAGCCAACTGGGCCAATAGACGCTGCTGCACTTCGCAGATTCTGGCCAGATGTTATTGAAAACGTTAAAAAGCGCCGCCGTCTAACTTGGTCGCTCTTAAGTTCTAGCGCACAGGTTTTATCAGTTGACGAGAAAGCAATCACGATTGGAATCATTAATGCCGGTGCACGTGATTCATTTACTCGATCCGGCAGCGATGAAATATTGCGTGCCGCCTTTGTTGATGTGACTGGCCTAGATCTAAAGATTGAATGCGTAGTTGATGCAAGTGCAAATTCTTCAGCACCGTCAGCTCGCACATCTGAAGATCCAAGTGATGCAGACCAGATGTCCGGCCAAGAACTTTTAATGCGCGAACTTGGTGCACAAATCATTAGCGAAACCAAGAAGGATTAATTTCCTATGTATGAAGGTGCCATTCAAGATTTAATCGACGAGCTCGGTCGCCTGCCTGGCATTGGACCTAAGTCTGCGCAACGAATTGCATTTCATATTATTCAATCCGAGCGTGTAGATATTTCACGGCTTGCAGATGTCCTGCGCACAGTGAAAGAGAAAGTAAAGTTTTGCACTGAATGCGGAAATATTTCAGAAGAAGAACTCTGCCGAATCTGTCGTGATCCAAGACGCGACCCTGCGCTTATCTGTGTTGTTGAAGAGAGCAAAGATGTAATCGCCATTGAAAAGACTCGCGAATTCCGCGGCAAATATCATGTGCTCGGCGGTGCAATCTCGCCGATCGATGGCATTGGTCCCGAGAACTTGCGTATCCGCGAATTAATGGTTCGTTTAGCGGCAACCGAAATTCAAGAAATTATTATTGCTACCGATCCAAATCTTGAAGGCGAAGCAACCGCTACATATTTATCAAGATTGCTAAAGCCTCTTGGAATGAAGGTCAGCCGTTTGGCATCAGGCCTCCCAGTTGGTGGCGATTTGGAATATGCCGATGAAGTAACGCTCGGCCGGGCATTTGAAGGTCGCAGGACGGTCGAAAACTAAGTTCTAAATATTTCTCATTATTTGATACGCCCAAGCGTTTCATTATTTGAGATAAACCGGATATTGCTTTCCGGAACTCAATTAAATGGTGGATATTTATGCCATGGGATTGATTGTTCAAAAATACGGCGGCTCCTCCGTTGCTGATGCCGAAGGGCTGAAGCGGGTCGCCAATCGAATCGTGGCCACCAAACGAGCTGGCCACCAAGTCGTTGTCGTTGTTTCGGCAATGGGCGATACAACTGATGAACTGATCGATCTCGCTAATCAAGTCTCACCACTTCCAAATGGCCGAGAACTCGACATGTTGCTTACTGCTGGCGAGCGAATTTCAATGGCGCTGCTTGCAATGGCAATCGGAAATCTTGGAAACGAAGCACGTTCCTTCACAGGTTCACAAGCCGGAGTCATTACAACTTCTGCACACGGCCGCGCTCGCATTATCGATGTAACACCATCACGAATTACTGAAGCGTTAAACGAAGGAGCAATTGCAATTGTTGCGGGCTTCCAAGGAATTAGCCAAGATACAAAAGATGTAACAACACTTGGTCGCGGTGGTTCTGACACAACTGCAGTAGCGCTAGCAGCCGCACTTGATGCAGATGTCTGCGAGATTTACACCGATGTTGATGGAATTTTCTCTGCCGATCCACGAGTTGTTCCAGCAGCGAAAAAATTAAAGACTGTTACATATGACGAAATGTTAGAACTTGCAGCATCTGGCGCAAAAGTTCTGCACTTGCGTTGCGTTGAATACGCGCGCCGTTATGACATGCCAATTCACGTACGTTCATCATTTTCAAATAACGAAGGAACCTGGGTGGTCAAAGATCATCCTGAAGGAGGAACCTATATGGAACAAGCAATCATCGCGGGCATCGCCCATGACAAGAGCGAAGCAAAGATAACTGTTGTTGGAGTTCCTGATCGCACCGGAACCGCTGCCCGAATCTTCCAAGCTATCGCTGATGCCGACATCAACATCGACATGATTGTTCAGAATGTTTCTGCTGCAGCAACTGGCTTAACTGATATTTCATTTACCATGCCAAAAACTGAAGGCGCAGCTACAACTGCTATTTTGCAACGCATTCAAGGCGAAATTGGTTTCCAATCAATTCAATACGATGATCAAATCGGAAAGCTTTCACTAATCGGTGCCGGTATGCGTTCACACCCTGGTGTAACCGCAACATTCTTTGCTTGCCTAGCTGACGCTGGCGTGAACATTGAAATGATTTCAACTTCTGAAATTCGGATTTCAATCATCTGCCGCGCATCTGATTTAGAAAATGGCGTTCGCGCAGCACACACCGCATTTGAATTAGATGCTGCTCAAATTGAAGCAGTTGTTTACGGAGGAACCGGTCGATGAGTAAAAAACCATCTCTCGCAGTCGTTGGCGCAACTGGCGCAGTTGGCACCGTAATGCTCGATATCTTGAGTAAGCGGGAAAATGTTTACGGCGAAATTCGATTAATCGCATCTGCAAGAAGTGCTGGAAAAAAACTAATGTGCCGCGGTGAAGAATTAACAGTCATAGCACTTTCACCAGAAGCATTTGATGGAATCGATATCGCTATGTTCGATGTCCCGGATGAGATCTCTGCCGAGTGGGCACCAATCGCTGCATCACGTGGCGCAGTCGTTGTCGATAACTCTGGCGCATTTCGTATGGATCCAGAGGTTCCACTTGTTGTTCCAGAAGTAAATCCAAAAGCTGCAAAGAAGCGTCCAAAGGGAATTATCTCAAATCCAAATTGCACAACACTTTCGATGATCGTTGCTATGGGTGCACTCAATAAGGAATACAAACTTCAAGAACTTGTTGTTGCTTCTTACCAAGCCGCATCTGGTGCTGGCCAATCTGGTATCGATACTTTGCGCGAACAAATTTCTGCTGTAGCAGGAACTAACTCTGGTGATGTTGCAAATGATTCAAAGGCACATATTAAAAATAACGGCCCATTTCCAAAGCCACTTGCGCTAAATGTTATTCCTTGGGCTGGCTCACTTAAGGAAGAGGGATACTCTTCTGAAGAAATTAAAGTCCGCAACGAATCTCGCAAGATTCTTGGAATGCCTGATCTAAAGGTTTCAGCGACTTGTGTTCGAGTTCCAGTTCTTACAACTCACTCTTTGGCCGTTCATGCAATCTTTAAGAAGAAGGTTTCACGTAAAGATGCCCAAGATATTCTGCGTAACGCAGCTGGTGTAAAGCTTGTTGACGATCCAGAGAAATACGAATTCCCAACACCTGCAGAAGTTGTAGGGACAGATCCAACTTGGGTTGGTCGCGTTCGTCGCAGCCTTGATGACAAGCACGCACTTGATCTCTTCTTGTGCGGCGATAACTTACGCAAAGGTGCAGCTTTAAATACTGCGCAGATTGCAGAACTTGTTGCTAAAGAATTCTAAAAAGCTGCTTCTAAAGTAACGAGAGAAACTTCTGGTGGCGATGCCACACGAATTCTTGCAAAGGGACTTGTTCCCATTCCGGCAGAAACATGCAACCAAGGTTCATTTGGTTTACGGGTCAGTCCACGTGCGCGCCAAGTCGGCAAATCACAATTAGTTGTAAGTGCTTTGCTCTCACCAAACCATGGAAGTCGAACTTGCCCACCATGTGTGTGACCAGCAAAAATTAAATCCAAATTATCCTTACTCATCGCATCCAATATTCGCAGATACGGTGCATGCGTAACACCGATTGCAAGATCAGCTTTTTTATAAGGCAGACCCGCAACTTCACCGTAATTATCAAAATTTAAATGTGCATCATCGGTTCCACGGGCTTCAATTGTTGTGTCATTAATTTTTAAAATCTCGCGCGAATGATTTAAGTCCAGCCAACCAATCCCAGTTAAAGATTTCTGCAAACCCTCCCAATCTAAATCTGGGCCCAACTTTCGCTTGCCATTATCTTTAAACAAATAAGAGAACGGATTCTTTGGCTTTGGACCAAAGTAATCATTAGAACCAAAGACAAAGATCCCTGGAATATCGAAGAGTGGATGCAGCGCATCTAGAACAACTGGGACTGCATCTTTATGAGCCAAGAAATCTCCGGTGCTTATAACAAGGTCCGGCTTTAGATCAGCGAAAGATTTGATATCTGCAATCTCGACCTTGCGCTTCGGAGTTAAGTGCAGATCCGAAAAATGCAGCACCCGAATTGAACGGTGGCCCGCAGGCAGAACCGGCACCGTGACTTCGCGTAGTTGATAGCTCATAGGCGTGAGAAGATACCGCTATGGGACTAAAAGAACGACTTCAGAGCGATTTAACCGAGGCTATCCGTTCAAGAGATGAGCTTCGCTCCGGAACCATCCGCATGGTTTTAACTGCAATTACAAATGAAGAAGTCGCAGGCAAAAGTGCACGCGTCCTAGAAGATGCCGAAATCATCACAGTGCTTTCACGTGAAGCAAAGAAGCGTCGCGAAGCAGCAGATGCATTTCGAGATGCCGGACATGCCGATCGCAGCGAACGTGAAACTAACGAAGGCAAAGTAATCACTGAATATTTGCCAGAACAATTATCTGAAGATGATGTTAAGAAAATTATTGCTGACGCGATTGCCGAAACTGGAGCATCAGGTCCATCGGGAATGGGGCTAGTAATGAAAGCAATTCAACCTAAAGTTGCCGGCAAAGCAGATGGCGGAACTGTTTCAGGTTTAGTTAAAGCAGCACTTACCGGAGGAAACTAATGGATAAATACGAATACGCAACCGTGCCACTTCTATCGCACGCAACAAAACAGATTTTAGATACTTGGGGTTCTGATGGTTGGGAACTCGTTCAAGTTATCCCAGCACCTGGCACAGGTGAACAACTTGTTGCTTACATGAAGCGTGTAATTGCTTAATGAGCATTCGCGCAAAAATTAAGGAACTTGGTTTAGAACTTCCAGTTGCAGCACTTCCATTGGCCGCATATGTTCCTGCTGTTAAAACTGGAAAGTTAGTTTTCACCGCGGGACAACTTCCAATGGCCAATGGCGCAATTGCAAAAACTGGAAAAGTTGGTTCTGATGTAACAGCTGAAGAAGCTAAGGAACTTGCCCAGCTATGCGCACTAAATGCTCTTGCTGCACTCAATCTCGTTGCAGATATTGATGATGTTGAACGAATTGTTCGCGTTGTCGGATATGTAAATGGTGCTCCGGGGTTTATAAATCATCCAGCAGTTATTAACGGCGCATCTGAACTTCTAATTGCACTTTGGGGCGATGACAAAGGAAAGCATGCACGATCTGCGATTGGTGTTGCTGAACTTCCACTGAATTCACCAGTCGAAGTCGAATTAACCTTCGAACTTAAGTAAGTTTTAGCGACCGCGCTTTAATAAGCGTTCTAGATCAAGCACTACAACGGCACGTGGTTCTAAGCGGACCCAGCCGCGGCCAGCAAAATCTGCCAAGGCCTTATTAACGGTTTCGCGAGATGCGCCAACAAGCTGTGCAAGTTCTTCCTGAGTTAAATCGTGATTTACGTGCAGGCCATCTTCTTTTTGAACACCAAAACGATTTCCAAGATCCATGATTGCCTTAGCAACGCGGCCCGGAACATCAGAGAAAACAAGATCTGCAAGGACTTCATTGCTGCGACGCAGACGTTGTGCCAGGCGGCCTAGAAGTTGCAGTGAAACTTCTGGATGCTGTGTCACCCAACCAATAACTTTGTCATTCGAAAGCGACAGCAATCTAGAATCAGTTACTGCGGTTGCGGTTGCAGTCCGTGGCCCTGGATCAAAGAGTGAGAGTTCGCCAAACATTTCACCCGGCCCAAGAATTGAAAGTAGATTTTCGCGACCATCAATTGAAGTTGTTCCAAGCTTTAGCTTTCCTTCAACAACAACATATAACCGGTCTCCGCCATCGCCCTCTTTAAAAAGTGTGCTGCCTTTTGCGATTTTGACTGGGATCATAGATTCCCGAAGAGTTGCTGAAGCCGCGTCTTCAAGTGCGCTAAACAATGGCGCCTTGCGGACTTCGGATTCGTCGTTATTCTGCTTCGAGTTAGGCATTTTCAAAGGATACCCATAATGGCACTTCTAACTCCAATCGGACTAACCTCTTCCTCATGAGCACCCAGGCCCGCGCGATTTATCGGGGGCTAACCAAAAAATATCCAGATGTTCGATGCGAATTAGATTTTGAAACGCCATTTCAACTTTTATGTGCAACTGTTTTATCTGCGCAGTGCACCGATAAGCGGGTGAATATGGTCACCCCAAAGTTATTTAAAAAATTCGGAACTCCAAAGAAAATGTCCCGCGCAGATCTTTCCGTGATTGAAGATCTAATTCACTCCACTGGATTCTTTCGTGGCAAAGCTCGAAGCCTTAAGGGTTTATCGTGGAAAATAATGAATGAATATGGCGGGGTAGTGCCAGCTGACTTAAATGAATTAGTAAAACTCCCTGGCGTAGGGCGCAAAACTGCAAATGTGGTTTTGGGGCATGCCTTCGATATTCCTGGGATTACTGTCGACACTCACTTTGGGCGGCTAAGTCGTCGCTTTGGCTGGAGCAAATCAATGGATCCAGTAAAAGTTGAATATGAAGTTGGAAGGTTGATTCCTCAGGAGGAGTGGACCAATCTCTCGCAACGAATGATCTGGCACGGTCGCCGCATCTGCCATTCCCGCAAACCAGCATGTGGCGCATGTCCGCTCGCTAAATTGTGTCCATCATTTGGCATCGGAGAAGTGGATAAAGTTAAAGCTATGGCGCTTGTAAAAACGGATGCAGACTTTCGATGAAAGTTATTGCAGCGTTATTGATTTCAACTTTTCTTCTTACATCTTGCGGATCTGA